>NZ_JBFTLP010000007.1:0-164130 GCF_056396505.1 Arthrobacter sp. 05T410
AAATAGGCGGCCACGGCGAGCTCGCGCCCGTTCAGGGTCGCGTCCCCGATCCCGGTCACGCCGTCCTCGGTGGTGATCCGCAGGGTCACGAAGTTCCGGGAGGGGCTGGTGACGAACACTTCAGCGGCAATGATTTTCACAACAGGTCCAGGCTTTCTTGGTCGGTGAATGTCGGGCGCGCCGGATAGCCGCCAGTGTGGTTCAGCGCGGGTGGTTCAGCGCGGGGGGCTTAGCGCTGGGTGGTTCCGCCCGGCGTGGTCCCGAGCAGTGCCAGCTCCGCACGGCCGGGCAGGCCTTCCCAGTCCCCCGCGGTGCTGACGGCGAAGGCTCCCGCCAGGGCGCCGCGCTGCAGGCGGCCGGCGACGTCGGCGCCGTCGAGCAGGGCGGACAGGTAGCCGGCGGTGAAGGCATCCCCGGCGCCCACGGTATCGATGCTGGTCACAGGCACGGCGGGCACTTCCCATCGCCCGTCGGCGGTGTGGACACCGGCGCCGGCGGCGCCGCGCTTGACCACAACTTCGCGGACGCCGCGCTCCAGCAGTTCGGCGGCCATGGCTGTTTCGGCGGCATCTGCATCTGTATCGGCATCGCCGGGGTGCGGTGATCCCTCCGGGCCAGCTCCCACCGGGGCAGCGACCAGCCCGAGCTCATCGTCGGAGGCGATCACGATGCTGGCGTGCCGGGCGAGCGGCGAGAGCGCGGCGCGGGCCTCCTCCCGGGTCCAGAGCTTGCTGCGGTAATTGACGTCGAGGGAGACCTCCATGCCTTCGGCGGCGGCGCGCTCGGCCGCGTACTCCACGGCCTTGCGGGCGTCGGGGCTGAGGGCGGCGGTGACGCCGGTCAGGTGCAGGATCCGCGCCCCGGCCGCCAGGGCACGGTCCAGGTCCTCCCGGCCGAGGGTGGACCCGGCGGATCCGGCGCGGTAGTAGAAGGCCCGGGTGACATCCGCGGTGCGCTGTTCAAGGAACATCACCCCGGTGTTCCTTGCCGCGTCAATCCGGTGCCGCAGCCCGATCCCCTCGGCGCGCAGCTGCCGCAGAATGTACTCCCCGTGCGGGTCGGCGCCGACAACCCCGGCCCAGGTGACGCTGTGCCCGAGCCGGGCGACCCCGACGGCCACGTTCGATTCGGCCCCGGCCACGTGCATGCCGAGGCTGCCGCCGGCGGACAGCGGGCCGGTGGACCGCAGCGAGACCATGGACTCACCAAACGTCAGCAGGTCGACGCCCTCCCCAGCCAAAGCCGGGCCGACGGCGGCCATCACCGCAGGCTCTCCGCGCGTGGGCGGCCGAACCCGGCGGCCAGGGTCAGGAAACCGCGGGCCCGCTCCCGCATCGGGGCGAGGTCGCCGCCGGAGCCGGCATCGCCGAACAGCGGTCCGCCGAGCCCCACGGCAATGGCGCCGGCTTCCCAGTAGCCCTCGGCTTCATCCAGCCCGACGCCGCCGACGGCGATGAACGGGATCCCGGGGAACGGGTCGCGGAGCGCCTTGAGGTAGCCCGGACCGCCGATGGAAGCGGGGAAGAGCTTGACGGCCGTGGCGCCGCGGTTCATGGCTTCGTGGGCTTCGCTGGGTGTCAGCGCACCGGCGAGCACAGGCAGTGCCAGCCGGGCCGACTCGGCAATCGACTCTGCCAGCGACGGGGTCACCATGAACTGGCCGCCCGCATCGGCGACGCGGGCAACGTCCTGGGCCGTCAGCACCGTTCCGGCACCGACGAAGCAGCCCCCGGGGGCGGCCGCGCGGACTTCACGGATGGCTTCAAGGGCCCGCGGCGTGGTGAGCGCTATTTCGACATACCGGAAGCCCTCCTCCATCGCCGCGAGGGCTGCCTTCGCGGCGGCCGCGCCGTCCGTGCCGCGCACAATGGCCACCAGCCGGCTTTCCTGGATCCCGGCCAGCAGCAGTTCGGGCGTCAGGGTGTTCTCCATGTCAGGCTTCTCCTTCGGGGCAAATACGTCAGGGCAAATACGCCGGGGCGACAGGTCCGGTCCCAGCGTTCCGGCGTTCACCACTCGGCGAAGGCGCCGTCGGGGTGCCGCCAGACGGGACCGCGCCAGGCATGCCCGCGCTTGTCCGCGGCCCGGACCACGGCCTCGTCAATCTCGATGCCCAGGCCCGGGCCGGTGAGCCGTTCGATGTGTCCGTCCACGAACTTCAGCGGGGACTTGTCCACCACGTAGTCCAGGACTTCGGCGCCCTGGTTGTAGTGGATGCCGATGCTTTGCTCCTGGATCAGGAAGTTGGGCGTCGCGAAGCCCACCTGCAGGCAGGCGGCGAGCGCCAGCGGGCCCAGCGGGCAGTGCGGGGCGAGCTGGACCTCGTAGATTTCGGCGAGCGAGGCGATTTTGCGGACCTCGGTGATGCCGCCGGCGTGGGAGAGGTCCGGTTGGGCCACGGCGATGCCGGCCTGCAGCGCGGGCAGGAATTCCTGCCGGCTGTAGAGCCGCTCACCGGTGGAGACCGGCGTCGTCGTGGAGGACGTGAACTCGCGCAGCAGGTGCGTGTTTTCCGGGACCACCGGCTCTTCGAGGAAGAAGGGCCGGTACGGTTCCAGCAGCGGCGCCACCCGGCGGGCGTTGGCGAGGCTGAAGCGGCCGTGGAAGTCCACGGCGACGTCGCGGTGGTCGCCGAGGACCTCGCGGGCGGCGGCGACGCGGCGGACGACGCCGTCGAGCTCGGCCACGGAGGCGATGGGGCTCATCCGGCCGCTGGCGTTCATCTTGACCGCCGTCAGCCCGACCTCCAGCTGCGCGCTGATCTGGTCCGCCACCTCATTGGGCTCATCCCCGCCCACCCAGCCGTACATCCGGATCCGGTCCCGGACATGGCCGCCGAGAAGCTGGTGCACGGGGGTGTTGAAGTGCTTGCCGGCGATGTCCCAGAGGGCCTGGTCCAGGCCGGACACGGCGCTGGCCAGGATGGGCCCGCCGCGGTAGAAGGACCCTTTGGTCATGACCTGCCAGTGGTCCTCGATCCGGAGCGCGTCGTTGCCGATGAGCAGCTCGGAGAGCTGGTCGACGGCGGTGCGCACGGTTTCGCTGCGGCCTTCGCAGCTCGCCTCGCCCCAGCCGACGATCCCGCTGTCCGTCTCGATCCGGACGAAGAGCCAGCGCGGAGCGACGAGGAACGTTTCAATCCTGCTGATGAGTGTCATCTGTTGCCTAGCCCTTGGTCGCGCCGGCGGTCATGCCGGAGACGATGTACTTCTGCGTGAAGAGCGCAATGATCATGATCGGAATGGTGACCACGGTGGCGGCCGCCATGAGTCCGCCCCAGTCGATACTGGCGTAGGAGACGAAGTCGAAGATCGCGACCGGCAGGGTCTTGGTCTTGGAGCCGGAGAGCACCAGGGCGAACATGAAGTTGTTCCACGAGAAGATGAAGGACAGGATGCCGGCGGTGGCCATGCCGGCGACGGAGAGCGGCAGGGTGATGCGGCGGAAGGCGCCGATCGGGGTGAGGCCGTCCACCTGGGCCGACTCCTCCAGCTCCAGCGGCAGGGAATCGAAGTAGCTCATCATGATGTACACGATCAGCGGCAGCGCGACGAACATGTGGCTGAGGATCAGCACCTCGAAGCCGCCCACCATCTTCAGGTTGGAGAAGACGTAGTACCAGGGCACCAGCAGGGAGACGCCGGGGATGACGCGGGCCATCAGGACCACAAGGGCCGAGCGGTGCATCGTGAACCGGCTCATGGCGTAGGCGGCGGGCACGCCCAGGACCAGCGACAGGGCAGTGGAGACGAAGGCCACCCAGAAGCTGTTGAAGATGAAGACGAAGTAGTTGTTCCGCTGCAGCACATTGGCGTAGTTCTCGAACGTGGGGGTGAACAGGAACGACTTGCCGGTGTCGTAGATGTCCACGTTGGTCTTGAGGGAGGCCAGCAGCATCCAGAACAGCGGGGCGATCAGGAACAGCACCACCGCCACCAGTGCCGCCACGCGGAACACCTTGTACGCGCGGGTGCCCAGCGGCTTCCGGGGGCGCGGCGCCGGTGTGGGCCGGGCGGGGTCCGCGGTCCGGGGTTCGGTGTTTTCTGTGTTTTCTGTCAGTACGGTCATTTGCTTACCGCTTTCTTGCGCATGGTCAGCAGCCACATGGAGCCTATGATGATCATGAAGAACAGGATCAGCACCGCGGAGGACAGCCCGTACTGGTTGTAGTCGAAGCTCAGCCCGTAGGCGTAGACGTTGAGCGTTTCCACTTCGTGGAAGGACCCGCCGCCCTTGCCCTTGGTGGCGTAGAGGATGTCGAAGGTCTTCAAGGCGTCGATGCCCCGGAGCAGGATGGCGACGATCACGGTCGGCATCATGAGGGGCAGCGTGATGAAGAAGAAGCGCTGGAAGGCGTTGGCGCCGTCCATCCGGGCCGCCTCGTCGGGTTCCTCGGAGAGCGAGGTCAGTCCGGCCAGGAGGATCAGGACCACCATGGGGGTCCACTGCCACACGTCCATGAAGATGGTGGTGCCGAGCGCCGTGTCCTGGCCGGAGAGCCAGGGCTGGGCGGGAATCCCGACCATGCCGAGCAGCTGGTTGACGAAGCCGATGTTGGGATCGAAGATCAGCCGCCACATCATGCCGACGGCCACGGGAGTGGCGACGAGCGGGAGCAGGATGGCCACGCGGACCCATTTTTCGCCGCGGAACGGGCGCCACAGCAGCAGCGCAATGCACATGCCGAGGACCACTTCGCAGACAAGGGCAACGCCGGTGAAGCTCAGCGTGCGGCCGACGGCGGGCCAGAAGCGTTCGACGTCGGAGAGGACCGTGAGGTAGTTCTGCACGCCGACAAAATCGGAGGCCGCCCGGACCGAGCCCTGCGAATCGGTCAGGCTCAGGTACAGGGTCCAGCCGAGGGGGAAAACGATCAGGACGCCGACGAAGATCATGGCGGGGGCGGCGAAGAGCCATTTGCGGTGCCGGTTGGCCCAGCCGGAGAAGTTCTCGCGTGCACCGGGGGTGCGGGCGCCCTTGCGGCCGGACGGCGGCTGGGTCTGGGCGCTGCGGGGAGTGGTCAATACAGACATGGTTCACCTAAGGAGTTGGGGGTGAAGTGAAAAGCTGGCCGCGGCGGGACGGCATCGGACCGCCGTCCCGCCGGGCTGTTTGGTGCCCAGGCGCAGTGCTCAGGCGCGAAGCCTGGCTGGCGCGCCGGGGGCGCTACTTCTTTTCGCTGTCCAGGAACTTCTGGAAGGCGTCGTGCGCCGTGTCGGCTGCGGCGGACGAGTCAGAGCCGGTGATGGTGGCGACGATCGGGCCGCCCACGATTTCGCGGGCCTTGCCTACGGTGACAACCTCGGGACGGTCGTGCCCGACGCCGTTCTTGGCGCTGGCGGAGATGGCCTCGGCGAGGTCCTTCGGGTAGGTGGAGGTGCCGGCCTGGTCCGCCCAGACCGAGGCGCGGGGTCCGGGGACTCCGGCCTTCTGTGCCTCGAGGGTGCGTTCCTTGCTGGTGGCCCACTGGATGAACTTCCAGGCGTTGTCCTGGTTGCTGGATGCCTGGTTGATGGCGAGGCCCCAGGACGGGATGTTGTACGGCTTGGAGCCGGCGGGGCCGGCGGGCAGTGCGGCGAAGCCGACGGTGTCGGCGACCTTGGACTTGGCCGGGTCGGTGGCGTTCTTGTAGAGCGAGTCGGCCTCCGTGTAGAAGGCGGCCTTGCCCTGGGTGAAGATCGCCATTGCCTCGGGCCAGCTCATGTCGGTGCTGACGTTGGCGGGGCCGTAGTTCTTGATCAGGCCGCCGTAGAACGCGTAGGCCTTCTTCGCAGCGTCGGAGTTGACGGCGGACTTGCCGCTGGCGTCGGTGAAGTCGCCGCCGAAGCTGTACAGGAAGCTGGAGAACTGGGTGACGGCGGCGGACTTGCCGGTGCGGGCCACGAAGCCGGCCGTGCCCGGGGAGGAAGCCTTGATGGCCTTGGCCGCGGCTTCGAGCTCGTCCATGGTCTTGGGAACCTCCAGGCCGGCGGCCTTCAGCAGGTCCTTGCGGTAGTAGAGGACTTCGCGCTCGGTGATGATCGGGACGCCGACCACCTTGCCGTCAGCGGTGGTGGCCTTGACCGGGCCCTCCTGGTAGTCCTTCCAGTCCCACGCGGCGTCCGAGGAGACCTTGGACGTCAGGTCCGCGAGGTAGCCGTTCTTCGCGAACGCCTTTCCTTCCTGGAGCGGGCGGTACATCATGACGTCGATCTCGTCGCTGCCGGCGTTGAGCTTGACGTTGTACTGGTCCGAGAGCTGGTCTTCGCCCAGCTGGGTCAGTTCGACCTTGAGCCCGCTGGACTTCTCGAATTCCGGAATGGCTGCCTTGATGCCCTCGGTCCAGACGTGGTTGGCGAGGGTGACCCGTACGGTGCCGGAGGTCTTGGCGTCGGCGCTGCCGCTGGCCCCGCCGCAGGCAGTCAGGCCCAGGGAAAGGACGGCGGCGACGGCCGCGTACTTCGCAATTGAACGTCGCTTCATTACGACTTCCTTTGGTTTTCAGGGCTGGGCGTCTCTGTCCAGCCGGCTGCAAATGCATCTTTACATCTGCTCTGGAAGTGATCTTAGGTAAATAAAGCAGATTTATACAAGACCTTGGGGGCTCCCAGTATGATTTATTTATGAAAACTCCAAAGGCGGAGCCAACAGCAGACCTGCACGCCGTGCTGCTCCAGAACCTGGGGCTTGCCATCGCCGAAGGGACGCTGGCACCGCACTCGATCCTGCGCCTGGACGAGATTGAGGCCCGGCACAACGTCTCCCGGTCCGTGGTGCGGGAAGCCACCCGCGTGCTGTCCTCCAAGGGGATGCTGGAGTCGCGGCGGCGGCTGGGGACGGTGGTGCAGCCGGAGGAATCGTGGAATGCGTACGACCCGCAGGTAATCCGCTGGCGGCTGGCCTCGTCAAAGCGGCTGGCGCAGCTGCAGGCCCTGAACGAGCTCCGCGGGGCAATCGAACCGGCGGCCGCCCGCCTCGCCGCCGGGAGGGCTTCCTGGGATGCCGGGAGCGACCTCGTCTCGCTGGCCGCTCGGCTGTGGGCATCCGGCCAGCGCGGAGACCGGGACGAGTTCCTGCGGCTCGACATCGAATTCCACGCGTCAGTACTCCGGGCCTCCGGCAACGCCATGTTCGCCCAGCTGCATAACCTGGTCACCGAGGTCCTGACCGGGCGCACCCAGCACGGCCTCATGCCGCACTTGCCACACCACGAGGCCCTGCAGCTGCACGTCGATGTGGCCAGCGCCATTCAGCGCGGCGAGGCGGACGCCGCGCACGCCGCCATGAGCAGGATCGTGGAGCAGTCCACGGAGGAAATGGGCGACATCTGGTCCAGCTATCATGCCGGCGGCCCCGCCTCCCCGGAAGGGCAGCACTCCCCCGAATGACAGCGCGGGGTCACCTCCGGCCCATCGCCACCCCCCGGACCGGCGCTACGTGACCCCGCGTTGCCTTGTTAGCCCGTTGCCTTGTTAGCGGCCGCCCTCGAGCTTCCGGCTGCGCTGTTCCTGGGCCATCGGCCCGTACGGATAGACTCCGACGCGCGGCCGGCTGGCCTCGGTCAGCCGCTCCGTCTCCCCCGCGGTGAGCCGCAGATCCGCGGCCGCGAGATTGTCCGCCAGCTGCGCGGTGGTGCGGGCGCCCAGGATCACCGAGGTGACCGCCGGCCGGTCCGCCAGCCAGGCCAGCGCCACCTGGGAAGGGCTCACGCCGTGGCGCCCGGCGGTCTGCTCCACCTCGGCAATCACGTCCCAGGTGCGCGGATCGGCGTTGCGGGCCTCCCAGGCCTCCATCCCCCGTTTCGGGTTTTCGCCCAGACGGGTGGCCCCGGCCGGCGGCTGGTCGCGCTTGTACTTGCCGGACAGCCACCCGCCGCCGAGCGGCGACCACGGCAGCAGCCCGATCCCGGCGTCGAGTGCGGCCGGCACAATTTCCGACTCGATCTCACGGACCAGCAGGCTGTACTGCGGCTGCAGCGTCACCGGGGCATTCCAGCCATGTGCCTTCGCCACATGGACCGCCTTGGTCAACTGCCAGCCCAGGAAGTTGGAGAAGCCGTAGTAGGCGATTTTGCCGCTGGTGACGGCGTCGTGCAGGAAACGGAGTGTCTCCTCGAGGGGCGTAACAGGGTCCCACGCGTGCAGCTGGTAGAGATCGATCTGTTCTACGCCGAGCCGGCGCAGCGAGTCATCGAGTGCCCGGACAAGGTGCCGGCGGGAGGTTCCGACGTCGTTGGGGGCCTGGCCCATCGGGAAGCGGCCCTTCGTGGCCACCACCGCCCGGTCCCGGACCTCGGCCCGGTCCGCCAGCCACCGGCCGATGATTTCCTCCGACACCCCCGAGCTGTAGACGTCGGCGGTGTCGATGAAGTTGCCGCCCGCCGCGAAGTAGTCATCCAGAATCGCGCGGGATTGCTCCTCGGTGGCCTCGGCGCCAAAAGTCATGGTGCCCAGCGCATAGTTGGAGACGACGGCGCCGCTGTTGCCCAGGGTGCGGTATTGCATGGAGCTCCTCAAGTTGGGGTCAGTCTTCAGTGGGGGTGGTGCGCAGCGGGTGGTAGTTCCGCCAGGTGTGCTCCGGCGCGTAACCCAGCAGCCGTTTGGCCTTGTCGATCGAGAGCATGGTCTCGTGCTCGGCCAGGTCCTTGACCACTTTGACGTTCGGGAACACCTCGGCGGCCAGGCTGGCGCTGGAGCGGCTCATCACCGTGTCCTCGTTGGCGATGATGAACGCCTCGAACCCGGGCTTGCCGTGCTCCAGGGCTCGGGCCACGGCCTGGGCGCCGTCCCGGCCGTCAATGTAGCCCCAGAGATTCCACTTGCGCGCCCGCGCGTCGTGGTCGAAGGAGGGGAATTCCTCATAGTCCTCCGGGTCCATCACATTGGAGAACCGCAGGCCGGTGATGCTCAGGGCCGGGTCCCAGCGGGTCAGCTGGATGGCCATCTGCTCCTCAAGGTGTTTGACCAGGGAGTACGTGCTTTCCGGCCGGGCGGGGTAGTCCTCGTCCACCGGGATGTAGGGAGGGTCCACGTCGAAAGGCAGCCCCAGCACCGTCTCACTGGACGCGTAGACGATTTTCTTGATCCCGGCCCGCCGGGCAGCCTGGAACACGTTGTAGGTGGACTGCATGTTGTTCTCGAAGGTGGCGGCATCCGGGGCATGTCCCGGTGCGGGAATCGCGGCCAGGTGCACCACGGCGTCAAAGCCGGCATGGCGGTCCTCCAGGCCGAGGAACACGTCCACCACCTGGCCGTAGTTGCGCAGGTCCACCTCCGTGAAGCCCGGGCCGCGCACACCGGTGCGGTCAAGGTTGGTCACCTCGTGCCCGTCATCGCTGAGCCGCCGCACGACGTTTCGGCCCAGCTTTCCGCTTCCTCCGGTAACAGCAACTTTCATCAGGAACTCCTCGGGTGGCAGGCTCGGCTGACCGTCATGGTCAGGCCGGGGGGCCGGCACCTGCTCCGGTGCCGGCGGTCACCGTTCCACCCTAAGCGGAGGCGGCCACGGTGCCCAGCCCCGCGTGACTTTCGGCCCTAGGCAGTCCCGGGGGCAGGGGCAAGGCTGGGGACCATGAACGGTGATCAGCGCATTGTCGTGGGTGTGGACGGTTCCGAGTTTTCGACGACGGCGCTCCGCCTCGCCGGGCGCATGTCCACCGCTCTGAACATCCCGTTGGAAGTCATCACATGCCTGGGAACTTCCGATTTCTTCCTGGCCTCCCACCTGCCCGAGGACAGAACGCCCACCCTCGATGAGCTGGAGGAGACCGCCGAACGCCTCGTGGACCAGGCACTGGAGCGGGCCTTCGGCGAATCGCGTCCGGAAGGACTTACCCGCTCGGTCAAGTTCGGGGCGCCCGCCAAGGTCCTCGTCGAGGAAAGCCAGCACGCCGAAATGCTCGTGGTGGGCCGGCGCGGCAAGGGCGGCTTCCTCCATCAGGTCATGGGCTCGGTGAGCGCGGCCGTAGCGGCCCACTCCCACTGCCCGGTGGTGGTGGTCGGGCCGGAATCGCACGACCCCAGGGGCCGGACCAGCGCATGAGGTCCCTCGCGTGAGCGGTCAGCACGTCCCCGGCCGGTTGCGCGGACCGCTCGCGGCGCTGGCTGCGGCATCGGCGGGCGCAGCCTACGTCCTGGCCGTCCGGCCGCGGCTCCTGCGCTGGGGGGCTACCACCCAGGAGGCCGCCGGCCCGCTCGCCGGGGACGAGATCGTGCCCGCCCCGCGCATGCAAAGCACCCGCGCGATCACTATTGCGGCCCCGGTGGCAGAGGTCTGGCCGTGGCTTGTCCAGATGGGCGCCGGGCGGGGCGGCTTCTACTCCTACGACTGGCTCGAACGCGGCGCGGGTCTGGGCATCCGGAGTGCGGACCGGATTCTCCCGGAGCTGCAACGCCTGAAAGTTGGCGACGTCGTTCCGCTGTCCCCCGACGGCGGCCTTCCGGTCCGGCTCATCCAGTCCGGGGCGGCGCTGGGGCTGGGCGGAACCATCGATCTGCGCACGGGGAGGATGTCGCCGGCAGGGGTCCGTCCCATCGGGCGCCGGCTGGACGTCGGCTGGACGTTCGTGTTGCGACCTGCTGGGCCCCAGGCCACCAGGCTGCTGTCCCGCACCCGGTACGACTTTTCGCCCCTGGCGGAGGGTCTGGCCCTGCGTGCACTGCTGGAACCGGTGCAGTTCCTGATGGAACGGCGGATGCTCCTGGGGATCCGGTCCAGGGCAGAGGGCCGCCGGCGCTAGGGTCCGCGGGATTCGTGGTCCCGGCCCTCCCCGGTTCTGGCCACCTCAGACGCCCGCGGCCCCTCAGACGCCCGCGGCCCGCGCGCCGGCACCGTTCGGGGGCAGCAGGTAGTCGACAAACCAGTCCCGCGCCAGGATGGCCGCCGCCGCGAGCGTGCCCGGCTCTTCAAACAAGTGCGTTGCCCCCTGCACGACGGCGAGCTGGCTGGGACTGCGCATCATCGCCTTCGCCCGGCGGTTCAGTTCCAGGACCTCGTGGTCCAGGCTCCCCACAATCAGGAGCGTGGGCGCCTTGACGGCGGACAACCGCGGGCCGGCGAGGTCGGGGCGGCCGCCGCGGGACACGACAGCCGCGATCCGCGCCGACGGCTCCGACGCCGCCCACAGCGCAGCCCCGGCTCCCGTGCTCGCACCGAAGTACCCCAGAGCGCAGGAGGCCGTGTCCGCCCGGGTGGAAAGCCAGTCCGTTGCCGAGGACAGCCTGCGGGCCAGGAGTTCGATGTCAAAGACGTTGGCGCGGTGGCGCTCCTCCGCCGGCGTCAGCAGGTCCAGCAGCAGCGTGCCGAGACCGGCCTGCTGCAGGACGCCGGCCACGTACCGGTTCCGGGGGCTGTGGCGGCTGCTGCCGCTGCCATGGGCGAACAGCACCACGGCGCTGGCCGGCACCGGAAGGTGCAGCTGGGCCTGGAGCCGCACCGCGCGGGACGGGATCTCCACTTCCTCGTCGACGTCGGCGGCAGTGCCGGCGCGGGTCGCCGTCGAGGTCCAGAAGGGCGGCGGTGCGGCCTCGACGCGTTTGGCCGCAAGATCGAGCAGGCGCAACACCTCGTCGTCGTCAGTCGGCGAGAAGTCCCGGTAGTGGTATCCGACGGCGGTGAACTGGCGCGGCGTCGCCAGGCAGACCACTTCGTCCGGTTCCGTCAGGTCGGCGAGGGTCTCGGCGGGGGCAACCGGAACGGCCAGGATCACGCGGGCCGCACCCTGTTTGCGGGCGACCCGGCAGGCCACGCGGGCGGTGGAGCCGGTGGCGATCCCGTCGTCGACGATCACCGCGATGCGTCCGGTCAGGTCGTGCCGGGTCCGGCCCTTCCGGAACAGGACCACCCGGTTTTCCAGCACGCCGCGTTCGCGTTCTTCAACAGCCTGGAGTTCCGCACCGCTGATCCGCGCATGGGCCAGGACCTCCTCGTCCAGGACTTTGGCGCCGCCTTCACCGATAGCCCCCATGGCGAGCTCGGGCTGGTAGGGAAGCCCAAGTTTCCGCACCACAATCACATCCAGGGGAGCATCCAGGGCTGCGGCGACTTCGAAGGCCACAGGCACGCCGCCGCGCGGCAGGCCCAAGACCACAATGTCCTGGCCACGCAATTCCGCCAGACGCCTGCCGAGCTGCCTGCCGGCGTCGACCCTGTCTTCAAAAATGCTCATGGGCTATGGCTTTCAAGTCGAAGCGTGGGCCATCGGCCATCAGTCGTGTGCTGCTGAAACTGGTGCGCTCCTACGGGTTCCCCTAACCCGAACAGGACCAGGTGGCCGCTGACTCCAACTATCCGCCCGCGCCCGAAACCCTGTGAGGGCCTTTATGCCCGAGTTTGCGTCGGCGGCGCCAGCCCGGGCCACGGTGGACGAGCAGCGGCCTGGCCGCCGGGATGCTGAAGCGGGCGGCCCGGCGGGCGATGCGGTGGGTCTGGCCGCGGTGCCGGAGCGCCGCCGGCTCGCGTGAGACAGGCTGCTGGGCGGCCCGGGAGTAGAACCAGACTTTCGCCATTTCCACCAGCACCAGGTACACCACTGCCATCCCGAGCAGGGCGAGGAAGAACGGCACAGGCAGCGGATCGAAGCCCAGCACGCCGGCCAGGGGCGAGAACGGCAGGTACACCCCGAGGGCCACCACGCCCAGGGAGGCCCCGACCAGGCCCAGCGACGGCCTGCTCCGGAAAAAGGGCACGCGCCGGGTCCTGATGACGAAGATGATCAGCGTCTGCGTCACGATGGACTCGATGAACCAGCCGGCCCGGAATTCGCCCGGAACCGCGTCGAAGACGAAAAGCATGAGGGCGAAGGTCGCGAAGTCGAAGATGGAGCTGATGGGGCCAAACAGGAACATGAAACGCCGGATGAAGCCGATGTCCCAATGCGATGGGGCCACCAGCTGTTCCTTGTCCACCCGGTCGCCCGGAATGGCCAGCTGGCCGGCATCGTAGAGCAGGTTGTTGAGCAGAATCTGGCCCGGCAGCATGGGCAGGAAACTCAACACCACGGAGGCCGTGGCCGCGCTGAACATGTTGCCGAAGTTGCTGGACGTGCCCATGAGAACGTACTTGATGGTGTTGGCGAAGATCCGCCGGCCTTCCATGACGCCCTCGGCCAACACCCCCAGGTCCTTGTCCAGCAGCACGACGTCGGCGGCGTCCTTGGCGACGTCGGTGGCGCTGTCGACCGAGATGCCGATGTCCGCGGCATGCAGTGCGAGGGCGTCGTTGACGCCGTCGCCCATKAACCCGACGGCGCCGCCGCTTAGCCGCAGCAGCCGGATGATCCGCGCCTTCTGTTCGGGCGACACGCGGGCGAAGATGCTCGCCTCCCGTGCGGCGGCGGCCAGCTCCGGATCGGACATGGCCTCCACGGCGGCGCCGCTGAGCGTCCCGCCGGAGAGCACGCCGAGTTCGTCACAGACCTTTTCGGCGACCCTGGCGTTGTCGCCGGTGGCGATCTTGACCGTAATGCCGAGCGCCTCGAGCTGGTCAAGGGAGGCCCGTGCATTGGCTTTGGGCCGGTCCAGGAAGATGAGGAAACCGGCAAGGACCAGATCCTTCTCGTCGGGCGGCGTCAGGTCCTCCAGGCCGCCAGCGGGTCGCGTTCCGACAGCCACCACCCGGGATCCGGCGTCGAACTGCTTGTCCAGCACCGCCTGCACGTCCGCCGGCGTGCCCACGCAGAGGGCCAGGACGTCTTCCGGCGAGCCCTTTGTGATGATGCGGGCAGGTCCGTTCGCTTCGCGCACCAGCACGCTGGTCCGGCGGCGCTGGTGGTCGAAGTCTATGACGTCCAGGCGTTCGTAGCGCTCCGGCCGGAAGCCCGCCGCGTCGGGTGATTCCCAGAGGGCGGCATCCAAGGGGTTCAGGCCGACCGTAGAGAGCCTCGCCTCGGCGTATTCGGCCTCTGTCGCCAGCAGTCCGAGCGTGAGCAGCTCAGCGGGCTCGATGCCCGCGCCGACGGGCAGCGCGGCGGTGAAGCTGATCCGGCCCTCGGTCAGCGTCCCGGTCTTGTCCGTGACCAGGATGTCCATGTCGCCCAGGTCCTCGATGCAGACCAGGCGCTTCACCAAGACCTTGCGCCGGGCCAGCTGCCGGGTGCCCGTGGCCAGGCTGGTGCTGACCACCGCGGGCAGCAGCTGCGGAGTGATGCCGACCGCGATCGCCAGGGAGAACAGCAGGGATTCGATCACGGGCCGGTGCAGCAGCAGGTTCGCGACGAAGATGAGCGAGCTCAGTCCGATGGCCACCTGCAGCAGCAGGAAGGAGAACCGCTTGAGGCCCAGCTGGAACTCGGTCTGCGGCTGCCGTTCGCCCAGGCCCAGTGCAATCCGGCCGAATTCCGCCCGGCCTCCGGTGGCTACCACCACTGCCGTGCAGCTGCCGGACTGGAGCACGGTCCCCATGAAGACGCAGCTGGTCAGGTCCGCCAGCGGGGCATCCTGCGGCACGGGCGCAGGATCCTTGGCGACCGGCAGCGATTCCCCGGTCAGGATGCTTTCATCACACAGGAGGTCCTTGGCCGTCAGCACCCGCATGTCCGCCGGAATGATCGCGCCGATCCCCAGGTGGACGACGTCGCCGGGCACCAGCGCGGTGACGTCGATTTCGCCCGAACTTCCGTCGCGGACGACGACGGCGCGGTGCGTGACGCGGGAATGCAAGGCCTCCGCAGCGCGTTCGGCCCGGTATTCGTTGCTGAACCCCAGCCCGACGCTGACCAGCAGGATCACGCCGATGACGATCGCGTTCGTGGCGTCCCCGAGAAACAGTGAAAGCCCGGCGGTGATGAGCAGGAGGAGCAGGATGGGGCTTGCCAGCTGCCGGCCCAGCACCGACCACCCGCTGGCCATGTGGGTCCGCACCGCATTCGGCCCTATTTCCGTCAGGCGCCTGCCCGCTTCGGCACCCGTCAGTCCGTTCCCGCCCGAGCCCAGCTCGGCCAACACGGCGGCAACAGGCCGGCCCGCGGCGCGGGCGATCGCCAGCGGGGCGGAGGGTAAGTCCTTGACGTCCAGCTCTGGCATACGGAATCCGTTCGCGACATTTCGCCTAAGGCACAGCTTATGCCCGGGACGAACGGTTCAGGAGCCGTCCGGCCCGGAGCCCTGTGTGGAACCTGCGTTTCCCGGATGTATATACTCTCCCGGTACGGTTTTGCAGCGAGCCGTTGGATTGTTCTTCGATCCGGCCGCTGCCGTATCCGCCCCTTGCCGCGGTGGGAAGCTCGGCCGGGTCGTCTTGACCTGAGTGAAACGGCACAACAGATAAGTGGTCAGCGAGTCAACCGCAAATTCAATAAACCAGCAGCTGCATGAACTGGTGCTCAGCAGCTCCGACGTCGAGGACTTCCTCGGGGAGCTGGCCCGCGTATCCGCGCGCAGCCTGTCCGAGCCCGGGGACGAGATCCTGTGCGGCATCACGCTTCTTCGGGAAAAGAAGGCGGCCACCGTCGCGAGCAGCAGCCCCGCCGCGCAGGCCATGGACGAAATCCAGTACACCTTCGGTGACGGCCCTTGCATGACGGCTTCCCGGGAACAGGTAACCGTCCACGTTGGGGACCTTGAACTCGATAGCCGTTGGCCGCAGTACGCCGCGGCGGTGCGGGGGCACGGCTTCCGGTCGATCCTGGCGCTGCCGTTCCTGCTGGAAGGCGAGACCCGGGCCGCCCTGAACCTCTATTCGCACCGGCCGGGCCGGTTCGATCACCGCGCCACGGAGCTGGCCCGTGACTTCGTCCACCAGACGTCCATGGCGCTGCGCCTCGCCGTCCGGTTCGCGCACAGCAGCGATACAGCC
Organism: Arthrobacter sp. 05T410; assembly: GCF_056396505.1. Classification (NCBI taxonomy): domain Bacteria; kingdom Bacillati; phylum Actinomycetota; class Actinomycetes; order Micrococcales; family Micrococcaceae; genus Arthrobacter; species Arthrobacter sp. 05T410. The sequence goes on from NZ_JBFTLP010000007.1 coordinate 15,772, forward strand.
GCCAACCTCAAGGCCACCCTGGAGACGCGGACCGTGATCGACGTCGCCGTCGGCATCATCATGGCGCAGAACCGCTGCAGCCAGGACGAGGCGTTCGAGCTCCTGAAGTCGGCCTCGAGCGCCCGGAACATCAAGCTCCACGCCGTCGCGGCCGGGGTGGTCGAGTCACTCGGGCAGGGCCCCACCCGGACCCACTTCGACGTCTAACCCCGGCCCCGAGCAGCCAGTGCGGTCAGGCCGGGCTTCCGGGCAGCGGCTCGCCCGCCGCCGCGCCAAGGGCCGTGAATGCCAGAATGCCGTCCCGCACTTCGAGGGCCCGGTTGTGCTGGACGACATGCCCGGTTCCCTGCACTTCCAGCAGCCGCCCGCGGCTGGCGAGCCCGGCCAGCCGGCGGCACCAGTCTGCATCCGCGATGGGGTCGTTGGCGCCGCGCACCACGAGGACCGGTGCGCTGACGCCGGCGATCTTCTGTTCCATCGGGTACTCCATCATGACCTGCAGGGTCTTGAAGTACCAGGACGGGCCGCAACGCAGGTAGTCGGTGAAAACCAAGGCGTTCGAGGAGGGACTCTCGTAGAACAGGCAGTCACGGCCCAGCGCCAGGCCCATCTGTGCCACGGATCCGTGCCTGGGGTCCACCACGGGACCCATCAGCACCACATTCGAGATCTGTTCCGGCTGCTGAAGGGCCGCTTCCAGAGCCATCTGTGTTCCCATTGAGTGCCCCACCAGCACTATTTCCGCCACGCCAAGCTGTTCCATGGCGCCGAGGATGTAACGGGCGTGGTCGGCAATGGACAGCTGGTACGCGGGCTTGGGGGTGGCACCGAATCCCGGCAGGTCGATGGAGTAGGTCTCCCTCGACCCGGCCAGGAGCCGGTGCAGCCGGCGCAGGTAGCGGTGTGACGCGCCGATTCCGTGGATGAGCACGACGGCGGGCGCGGACCCGCCGGCCATTTCGCGCGAGGCGAAGACGTGGCCGGCGTGGCCCGCGGCTGAAATCTCCAGGCGGACCGGACCGGTCATGCTGTAAACGACCGCGGCGGGGAGCACGGGTACAGGAGGGACCGCGTGGCAGCTGCCGGGGTCATGAAGGGCTCGTTTCGTCGCCGGGTGGTCAGCCCATTCTAGTAAGCCTGCTGGCTAGAACCCTGACGCCGTGCGGGGCGGCCGGCCCTTCAGGATGATCGGGCGGATCAGTTGTCCCGTTTGTCCCGCTCCTCGAACTCCTCATCGAGGTCATAGTGCCGGAATTCCGTCTCCGGATTCGGCTCGCCCTCCACCACGTACTCATAGTCCAATTGGCGCTCGACTTGGCTGTCGAGGACCTGAAGATCCTTGTCCGGCAACTTGCTGAGATCCTCCGGGAAGTCATCTTCCGGGCTGAGGTGCAGCTTCTCGGTCATTGCATGGCTCCCTTGGCCAGGGGATGGACTCGCGCTTGCACTGTCCTGGCTGCATTCAGGATAGCCCTTACTGCCGGCGCGGCCGAGGGCCCGTTTTAGGCGGGCTCGGAGCCTACGTTTACCAGCCAGTCCACACCAAACCGGTCCTTGCACATGCCGAAGACGTCGCCCCAGGGTGCCTTCTCCAGCGGCATGGCGACTGTGCCGCCATCGGCCAGCTTGTCGAAGTAGCCGCGGAGCTCAGCTTCGTTGGCACCGCTCAGGGACACGGAAAAGTTGTTGCCCGCGGTGTAGTCCATGCTGTTGGGCGTGTCCGCGCCCATCAGCACCATGCCGGCGTCCGTCCTGAGCTGGGCATGCATGATTTTCTCCTGCTCCGCCGGGTCTTCGCTGGCGTGGTATTCGGCGAAGGTACTCATGGTCAGTTCCCCGCCGAACACCGACTGGTAGAAGGTCATGGCGTCTTTCGCGTTGTTGCGGAAGCCGAGGTAGGGATTGAGCGTAGTCATGTCCGAAACTCCTTGCTGTTGGGGGCGCCGGCCGGGCGGCAACGACGACGGTGCACGGTACAGGGCATATCCTGCCGCAAAACCAACAGCGTGGGTAGGTGTTCGGCCGCGGAACCGGGCAGCCGGCGACTAAGCAGGTGAACGGCCGGCCGAATGCGTCCGACGGCGGCCGGTGCCGCCGTCGGACGCTGCGGCGGGATTGCGGCTACGGCGTCTGGCCTGCGTGCTCGCCTTCGGCGATTTCCTCAAGGAGTTTGGCGTTGAAGGCCGGAAGGTCACGCGGGCTGCGGCTGGTCACCAGGCCCTGGTCCACCACGACCTGTTCGTCAGTCCAGATCGCGCCGGCATTCCTCAGGTCCGTCTGCAGCGTGTGGTAGGAAGTCAGGTTCCTGCCGCTGACCACGCCGGCGTCGATGAGCAGCCACGGGCCGTGGCAGATGGCGGCGACGGGCTTGTGCTGCTCGAAGAAGGCACGCGTGAACGCCTGGGCCTCCTTGTCGACCCTGAGGTGATCGGCGTTGACCACGCCGCCGGGGATGACCAGGGCGTGGAAATCGGCGGCGTCGGCCCGCCCCACGGCGAGGTCGACGGCGAACCGCTGTCCCTTTTCGGTGCCGTCATAGCCCTGCAGCTCTCCGCTCTTCGGCGAGACCAGGGTGGGCACGCCGCCGGCTTCCTTGACGGCATCCCACGGGCTGGTCAGCTCCACTTGCTCCACACCGTCCGTCAGCAGGAACGCGACTTTCTTGCCGGAAAGATTGTGCTCTGACATGTGTCCTCCTCGTGCCGGGCGCGGGCCGGGCAACATTCGTTCAGTGCCGGCGCCACGCGCAGTGTCCCACTTGGTTTGCAGTGTTAACTCTAGAAAGCCGCCAAGTCGTAAGCAAGCTGATGATGCATTGCAGGGCTCCCGCCGGCACAGGACGGGAAGCTGAGAGAATGGGCCCATGGAAGTCGCTTTCGGGCTGCTGGCCCTCGTCGCCATCGTCTGTGCCTGCAGCGCACTGGGCCAAAGGATCAACATCTCCGTCCCCCTGCTGCTGGTGCTGGCCGGCGTGGTGTGCTCGTTCCTGCCGTTCGTTCCGACCATCGAACTGAACCCCGAAATCGTTCTGGTCGGGCTGTTGCCGCCGCTGCTCTATGCGGCGGCGCTGCAGACCTCGCTGTTCGATTTCCGTTCCAACCGCCGCTCCATCGGCCTGTTGTCGGTCGGCTACGTCATTTTCGGCACCGTCAGCGTCGGGCTGGTGGTCGCCTGGCTGTTTCCCGAGATCCCGCTGGCGGCCGCCATGGCCCTGGGCGCCGTCGTCGCGCCCCCTGACGCCGTGGCGGCGACGGCGATTGCGCGAAAGGTGGGCATGCCCCGCCGGGTTGTCACCATCCTGGAGGGCGAATCGCTGGTCAACGACGCCACGGCGCTGGTCTGCCTGCGTGCTGCCATCGCCGCGATCGCCGGAGTTGTCTCCGCCGCGGAGATTGCCGGCGGCTTCGTCCTGGCGGTTGGCGGGGGCGTGGCGGTGGGCGTTGCCGCGGCCTTCGTGCTCACAGCGCTCCGCAAGCGGATCCGCAACGTGGCCATCAACACTTCCACTTCCCTGATCGCCCCGCTTGTCGCCTACCTCCCGGCGGAAGCGATCCACGCCTCCGGCGTCCTGGCCGTCGTCGTCACCGGGCTGATCATGGGGACCAAGGCGCCGTCCATGCCAAACGGGGCGGCCCGGCTGAGCCAGCGCAGCAATTGGCACACGGTCCAGTTCCTGCTGGAGAACTCCGTTTTCCTGCTGATCGGGCTGCAGGTCCGGACCATCATCGAGGGCGTCCGGGATGACTCGCTGGGGCCGGAACGGATCTGGTTCGGCTGTGCCGCCGTGCTGCTGGCCGTGCTGGTCCTGCGCCCCGTCTGGGTCTTCCCCGCAACGTACCTGCCGCGGCTCATTCCCGCGGTCCGGCGCAAGGATCCCGCGCCGCCCTGGCAATTTCCGGCGATCGTCTCCTGGGCCGGCATGCGCGGCGTGGTGACGCTTGCCGCCGTCCTGGTCCTGCCGGCGGAGCTGGAGCACCGGTCGGTCCTGATCCTGATGGCCCTCGTGGTGGTGGCCGGCACGCTGACCCTGCAGGGTTTCACGCTCCCGGCGCTGGTCCGGTTGCTGCGCGTGAAGGGACCGGACCCGCGCGAGGACGCGCTCAACGAGGCGTCGCTGATGCAGATGGCGACGGCGGCTGGCGTGCAGCGGCTCCAGGAACTGCGTTCGGACGCCGACCCCCCCGAAGTCGTGGCGATGCTCAAACGGCGCACCCAGGAGCGCGGGCTGGCCGCATGGGAGCGGCTGGGCCGGCCGTCCGCCGAAGCCGCCACCCCCAGCCAGCGGTACGCCCAACTCCGGCTGGCGATGCTGGACGCCGAGCGCACCAAGGTCCTCGAGCTGCGGCGCGGCGGCGGATACGCGCACGAGGTCCTGGTCAACGTCCTTGACCGCCTCGACGTCGAAGAGTCCATGCTGGACGCCGCACTGGAGGAACCGGACGCGGACGGCAGCGGCGGCGAGGGAATCGCCCGGCCCCGCGGCGTTTGTCCGCACCTGGAGTCCGCCCCGGATCTCACCGTCCCGTCTGGTCCCTTCTGCGAGGCGTGCGAACGGGAGGGGACGACGACGGTGCATCTGCGGATGTGCCTGCAGTGCGGCAACGTGGCCTGCTGCGATTCCTCGCCGGGAACCCACGCGTACAAACACTTCCAGCTCAGCGGCCACCCCGTCATGCGCAGCGTCGAGCCGGGCGAGGACTGGCGCTGGTGCTACCCGGACGAGCTCCTTGGCTAGGCCGCAGGCGCCGGCCAGTGCCGTCCGGCGTCGGTCCCGGGCGCCCCTGTTCACCGCACCATCCCCTCCGTAGGCTGGAAGGGGACCTGCTGGAAGTGGACCCTGCGAAGAGAAGGCTGCCTGCCGCCGTCGGACGAAAAGAGGACACCATGGACAATCAAGACATCCTGGAGCGCATCAAGGCCCTGGTGGAGGAGGAACACGGCCTCCGCGAAGGCTCAACCCAGTCTGGCGGGACCGGAGGCCCGGACATCCTCCGGCTGCAGCAGGTGGAAGAACAGCTGGATCAGTGCTGGGACCTGCTCCGCCAGCGGCGCGCGAAAAAAGACTATGGCGAGAACCCCGACGAGGCGGAAGTGCGGCCGGTCAGCGAGGTCGAAGGCTACCAAAGCTAGCCCCCTGGCCCTGACCTGGCAGGCAGGCAGGCAGGCAGGCAGGCAGTCCATGCTGATCGCGCTGCTGGGAGACGTCATGCTGGGCCGGCTGGTGAACCGGCACCTGGCAGCGGCCAGGCCTGCCTATCCGTGGGGCGACACGCTGGCGGTCCTGGAGCAGGCGGACGTCCGCGTCGCCAACCTCGAGTGTGTCCTGGCGGCCGGCGGCGAGCCCGAACCCGGCAAGATCTTCCATTTCCGCTCGGACCCGAAGAATGTGGCCAGCCTCCTCGCGGCCGGGATCGACGTCGTCTCGCTCGCCAACAACCACGTCCTGGATTTCGGCCAGGACGCGTTCGGGGAGATGCTGCCGGCGCTGGACGGCTGCGGCATCCTCCATGCCGGGGCCGGCCCCGACCTGGAGGCCGCCCGCCGCCCGGCCGTGTGGCGCGTGGGCGCCGTCGCCGTCGGATTCATTGCCTTCACGGACAACGAGCCCGGCTGGGAGGCGGGCACCGCGGCTCCCGGGGTCTACTACGTCCCGGTGGCGGATGTCCCCGTCGATGACGCCGGCCGGCGCGGCGGGACACGATTGGACGGACTCTTGGAACTGGTCGCCAGGACCAAGGCCCGCGTCCAGGTCCTCATCGTGTCAGCCCATTGGGGCGGCAACTGGGGCTACGACGTCCCGGCCGGGCACCAGGACCTTGCCCGGGACCTCATCGAGGCCGGGGCCGACGTCGTGTTCGGCCACTCGCCGCACATATTTCGCGGCGTCGGCATCCACCGGAACCGTCCCATCATCTTCAGCGCCGGGGACTTCATTGACGACTACGCTGTGGACCCGGTCGAGCGCAATGACCAGTCTTTCGTGTTCATGCTCGACACCGACGCCGGCGCACCCCGAACGCTTCGGCTGCATCCGACCATCATCGCCGGATTCCAGGCGCGCCTGGCCCGCGGATCGGCACCCGGCATTGCCGCCCGGATGCAGCGGCTGAGCGGTCAGCTGGGCACGCTGGGCTACTGGAACGCCTCCGGCCGCTGCCTGGAGATTCCGCTGCACCAAAACTGAATCGCTGTAGTGGGCCAGCCGGCGGGCTGATTGTCAGACTGGTTGCTTGCCGGTCCGGCTGCTTACCAGGGCGGCCGAGACCTCCCTGTTGACGGCGGGCATGATCTCCGTGGCCAGCAGTTCAATCGACCGGGCCGTCTCGGCAAAGGGTAGGCCGCCCAGTCCGATCTGGGCCAGGTATCGCGAGTTCCCCAGAGTCTGGTGGATCTCCAGGAGCTTCTCGGTGATCTGCTGCGGGCTCCCCACCAGCAATCCGCCGCCGGGCTCGGTCCAGGAATCGAAGGTGGATCGGGGGAAGTGGTCTACGGGTCGCGGCATGTTTTGTTCGAAGTAGGCCCGGTAGTAGGGGTAGAACGTGTCGCGCGCCTGCTGTGACGTCGGCGCCGCGTAGAAGTGACCGCCGGCCCCCACCGGCAGCGCGCCGGCATCGTGGCCGGCCTCGGCAGCGCTCTCGCGGTAGAGCTCAACAAGGCGGCGGAAGCGGGCCGGCCCTGACAGCAGGGCGATGAAAAGAGGAAGCCCGAGCCTGCCCGCCCGGGAAAAACTGGCCGGGGTGCCACCGACGCCCACCCAGACTGGCAGCTTCGCCTGCACCGGGCGCGGGGCGATGTCCATGTCCGGGATGCTCTGAGTCAGTCTTCCGGCCCACTGCACTGTGGAGTTGTCCCGGGCGTTGTCCCGCAGTTCCAGCAGCAGGCGCAGCTTCTCATCAAACAGGGCGTCGTAGTCGTCGAGCTTGTGGCCGAACAATGGATACGACTCCACGAACGCGCCGCGGCCCGCAATGATCTCGGCCCGGCCGTCGGAGATCAGGTCCAGAGTGGCGAACTGTTCAAAGAGCCGCACGGGGTCCTGGGTGGAGAGCACCGTCACGGCCGTGCCCAGCCGGAGATTGGATGTTTCCCGGGCGATCGCGGCGAGGACGACTTCCGGGGCCGAGAGGGCGAAGTCGCGCCGATGCTGCTCCCCCAACCCCAGGAATCCGAGGCCCGCCTGATCGGCCAGCTTGGCGAGTTCGATGATCTCTTTTAGCCGCTGCTGCGGGGACAGCGCGATGCCGGTGCTGCTATCGCGGGTGAGCTCGCCGAAAGTGAAGATACCAAAGTCCATATTTATTGAACATTCAATCATTTGGATTCATTCCTGGCCTACCCGGCAGCATCAAAACCGGCGGGCATATGAGGCCGCGTTTACATTCCTGAAACATGCCGGTCACGCGAACTTCACGCCGTCGCGATTCCCGTAACGTGCCCGCAACTTTTCGCCTCACTGCCGGAAACATGGCTCCGCGAGGATTAAATCCGGATCGGGGGGCCGGCGGCGACGTGTCCCGGTACGGAAGACTGACGAGAAGGGACCCGCCGGTGGAGCTCACTGCTGGAAGCGTCTGGATGATTGTGTCGGCAGCGATGGTTCTGCTGATGACCCCGGCCCTGGGCCTGTTTTACGGCGGGATGACCCGGGCCAAGGCCTCGCTCAACATGATGATGATGAGCTTCGTCTCGGTGGGGATCGTCGGCGTGGTGTGGGTCCTCTGGGGCTACTCCATGAGCACCGGGCAAGGTGTCCTCGGCGTGTTCGGCAACCCGTTCGCGAGCTTCGGCCTGAGCAGCCTCATCGGTTCGCCGGACCTGATCAAGGCCGGCTACAGCGCCACTTTTGCCATCCTCACCGTGGCCCTTATCAGCGGCGCCATCGCGGACCGCGCGAAGTTCACCTCCTGGGCCCTCTTCGTCCCCATCTGGATCACCCTCGTGTACTGCCCCCTGGCCTTCATGGTCTGGGGCGGAGGCCTCATGAGTGCCGGCGGCGCGGTAAGTGCCGTCTTCGGCCAGGTCATCGACTTCGCCGGCGGCACCGTAGTGGAAATCGCGTCCGGAACCGCGGCGCTGGTCCTGGTCCTGATCCTGGGCAACCGGCACGGTTTCGGCAAGGACCCCGGCCACCGCCCCCACAACATCCCCTTCATTATGCTCGGCGCGGGCATCCTGTGGTTCGGCTGGTTCGGCTTCAACGCCGGCGCCGCCACCACAGTGGAGCAGGCCGGCCTGATCTGGGTGAACACCCTGGCCGCCCCTGCCGCAGCCATGATCAGCTGGCTGGTGACGGAGAAGGTCCGCCACGGCCACCACACCTCCTTGGGCGCGGCGTCCGGCGCCGTCGCCGGCCTGGTGGCGATCACGCCGTCGTGCGCCAACATCAGCCCGCTCGCCGCGCTGGGCCTTGGCTTCGTGGCCGGTGCGGCCTGCGCCGTGTTCGTGGACCTGAAATTCAAGTTTGGCTTCGATGACTCGCTCGACGTCGTCGGCGTCCACCTCGGCGGCGGCCTGATCGGCACGCTCGCCCTCGGTTTCATTGCGCTCCCGGTGGACGGTGCCGGCGGCGGGCTGTTCTACGGCGGCGGGCTCCACCAGGTCATCGCGCAGGCCGTGGCCGTCCTCATCACGGTGGCCGTGTCCGGCCTCGGGACCGCGGTGATCGGACTCGCCATCCACAAGACGCTGGGTTTCCGGGTCAGCCGCGAGGACGAACTCGCCGGAGTCGACCGGTCCGAACACGCCGAGACCGCGTATGCCTTTGCCGAGCTCGGTTTCAGCCGGTTCAACCCGTTCGGCCACCACACCGGCGCGGCCCACGCCGCGACGCCTTCCCACGCCGCGACGTCCGCCCACGCGGCCGGCCGGGCACCGGAAAATGCCTCCGCGCGCGCAAAGGAAGACAGCTTCGTCTGAGCCGGCCGCTGGGGCCGGCTCAAGTTTTTCCAAAGGGCCCGGGTGTAAGACGCGGTCGGAGGCTTAAGATATGGGCGGGGGGCACTCGAATTAGCGAACTCGCTTAATGGGAGGCCACGATGTTCAGCCAAGCCAGCCGCAAGGCATCAAAACCGAAGCTAACATCGGTGGCGCGGACCCCGCGCAGACACCGGCGCAGCTCCCTTCCCAGACCGGACACATTTTGGTTCGGGCGCGGGCTGGCCTCGCTGGCGGCCTTTGCCCTGGCGGCGGGCGGCGGCCTGGTGGCGGCAGCTCCTTCGAACGCCGCCAACCCGGCACAAAACTACATCGTGGTGCTCAAGGACGGCGTCGTGGACGCCGGAGCGGCGGCGGCCGCCCAGCAAAGCGCCTACGGATTCACGGCATCGAAGGTCTACCGCAACGCTGTGAACGGCTACTCTGCCACCCTGACGGCGGCCCAGGCGCAACGCGTCAAGGCCGACCCCAACGTCGACTTCGTCACGGCAGGCCGGACCTTCCAGCAACCGCGGGATCTTGGAACCGCGGCCACCCAGGAGACGCCGTTTTGGCGCAAGCGGATCGCCGGAACCAGCTCAGACGTCCGGAAGGCCCTCGACCGGGGGCCAAGCCGGATCAACGTCAACGTAGCGGTGATCGACAGCGGCATCGATGCGACCCACCCGGACCTGAACGTCAAGGGCGGCGTCGACTGCCAGTCCGGCTCGCCCGTCGATGTGACCCCCGTTGACGTCCTGGGGCACGGGACATTCGTTGCTGGCGTGATCGGCGCCCGGAACAACCGCCTGGGCGTCATCGGGACCGCCCCGGGCACTCCGCTGTGGTCTGTCCGGGTGGTTGACGACAACGGCCTGATCTCCGAGCAGAGCCTGATCTGCGCGATTGACTGGGTGACCTCGACGCGCAAGGACCATGACGACAGCAACGACATCGCCGTGGCCAACATCAGCATCGCCGGCGGCGCCGCGGACACGCCCAACTGCGGCAAGGGCACGGACGCAATGCATTACGCCATCTGCCGCTCGGTCCGGGCCGGTGTCACCTATGCTGTCGCGGCCGGCAACGCCGGTGAGGACTTCGCCAACACAGTGCCGGCCACGTACGACCAAGTACTGACCGCCACCGCCATGGGCGATTTCGACGGAAAGTCCGGCGGGGATGCCGCCCCGATCTGCGGCCCCGACGACTTTTCGAAGTACGGGCAAAAGGATGACCAGCCGGCGTTCTTCTCCAACTTCGCCACCACGAGTGACGACAAGGCCCACACCGTCTCCGGCCCCGGCGTGTGCATGCTCTCCACCTGGCCCGGCGGCTACAACGTAAGCAACGGCACCAGCTTCGCCAGCCCGGCCGTGGCCGGGTCCGTGGCCCTCTGCATCAGCCAGAAGGCCTGCACGGGCTCAGCCGAGCACGTCATGGAGCAGTACCTGGACCTGACAAAGTCGTACTCGAAGCGGCACCACGACTACGGCTTCGGCGGCGATCCCATCCACCCGATCGGGGGACAGTACTACGGATACCTGACCCAGACGGTGAGCTTCTGACGCTGCGGCGGTGAGGAATCCGGCGGCGCAAGTCGCCGCGCCAGCGGCCCTCGGCGAGTCTCAGCCGGGGGCCCAGCCGCGTCTCAGCCCAACAGCTGGTTTCAGCCCAGCAGCCGGCGCTCATAGGCGAAGGCCACCAGTTGGAGCCGGGTCCCGAGGCCCAGCTTGCCCAGCACGCTCCTGAGGTGTGTCTTGACTGTCGCCTCGGATACGAACAGGCTTCCGGCGATCTCACCGTTGGCCAGCCCCTTGGCCGCGAGCAGGAAGACGTCCCGTTCCCGGACAGACAGCACCTCCAGCGCGGACAGGTCCGGTCCCCCGGCCGGCACGGTCCGGGCGGCATGCTGGAACAAATCCTGCACTGATCCCGGCGCAATCACGGAGTACCCGGCGTACACGGTCCGGATCGCGGCGAGCAGGAACTCCGGTTCGGCGCTCTTGAGCAGGTAGCCGCTGGCACCGGCGTGCACGGCGTCAACCACCGCCTGGTCCCGGTTGAAGGTGGTCAGGGCGATGATCTTCGGCGCGCCGGTGCCTGCGGCCTCCGCCTGCCGCACGATCCGCCGTGTGGCGCCGACGCCGTCAAGGACCGGCATGCGCAGGTCCATGAGCATCACGTCCGGGCACCGTTCGACGGCGAATGCCGCCGCCTGCGCGCCGTCGCCGGCTTCCCAGGCCATCGCCATGTCCGGCTGGCTCTCCACCAGCATCCGGATTCCCGCACGGAACAGGGCCTGGTCATCGACAATCGCCACGGTAATGGCCGCCCCGGCATCAGCCACGGTCGCCGGCTTCGGCCAGCTGCATTCCCGGGCGCGCTGCAGGGCTTCCCGCGGGAACCAGGTCCGGCTCCGCGCTGGCGGCGGCAGCATCGGCGTCGGCCGTCCTTGTGCCGTAGGGGATAAAGACTGTCACCCGGTACTGCTCGCCATCCGGGCCGGACGTCATCCAACCTCCTGCGAGGTGGGCGCGTTCCCGCATCCCGGCGAGGCCGCGGCCCACCCGCGTTTCGGCGGCGGGGTCCGGGCTGTCCCTGCCTGTGGTCTCCGGGATCCCGGACGCCGCATGCAGGGTCAGCCCCGGGCCGCTCCAGTCCAGGTGCAGCCGCACCGCGGTGCCGCGGCCGCCGTGTTTCAGTGCGTTGGTCAGGCATTCCTGGATGATCCGGAATACGGCGAGCTGCTGCCCCGCGGAGAGCTCGGCGGGTACGCCGGACTCGCTCTGTTCGATCTCGAGGCTGCCCTGCATGCGCGCCACGAGGGGCCCGACGTCGCTGAGCCGGGGCTGGGGCGTGACCATGCCGTCGTCGTGCACCCCCTCGATGACGCGCTGCGCGTCCACCAGGGCGCTCCGGGCCGACGTCCCGATGTTCTCCAGGGCGTTTAGCACTGCCCTCGGCTGGTCCTTGCTCAGGTAGCGGGTGCCATCCGCCTGCGCCGCGATCACGGCGAGTGAGTGGGCCAGGACGTCGTGCAGGTCCCGGCCGATCCGGGTCCGTTCCTGCTCCACGATCAGGTCCACTTCGGCTTCCCTGAGGCTGGTCTGGGCGATGGTCCTGGCCTGGAACAGGCTGCCGCGTTCCTGGTACATCGCCAGCAGAAGTCCGACGGCGGCGCAGGCTGCCGCGATCACCAGCAGCAGCGAAAAGAGTTGCCAGCCGTAGGCTTGAAAGGTCCACCGGTCGCCCATGTACAGCGGAAGGAGCCAGCCAACGCCGTTGCCGTAGCGCCAGGACAGCATCAGGAAGGTCATGGCGGCGGCGAACGCCACGTTGGCGGCCGCGGCGATGAAGCGTGTCCTTCGCCGGGCCGTCCATTGGATGAAAGCCAGGGCCACGAACGCCCCGAGGTAAATGGCCCAGTGGTTGGCGTGCATCGCGGGAATGGCGTACCCCAGTTGGCCCGCGAGCAGCCCTGCCGTGAATCCGAGCGACGCGTAGGGCTTCCAGGCAGCGCAGGCAATCGCTGCCGTCATGAGGATCAGCGGCCACGTCCCCTCCCAGGTGTGGAGGCCGGGGCCCATCCGCCCGGCCTCGGCCACGCACCACAGCGTGAAGAAGAGAACGGCCGCCGCGGGGGCGCCCCAATGCCGCAAAACTTTCAGTAGTGGTTCCATGCTGTCACCCTATCCACGGCGGCTGTCACAGGCAGGTCACATCCGGCCGCACTCCACCTTGGGGCCAGAAGATTCATCTTTCGAGCCAGCCCTCCGTCGATAGCGGGCGTAGTATGGCGGCCATGACCAAGGCAGCGGTTGAGGTCACAGCTCCCGCCGAAGCGGTGCCGTACTCCGTGCTGGACAGCGTGTTCTTCGTGGTGGGCGGCGTTGCGGCTGTGTGGCTGACCGCGCTGCTGGTGCAGTTGAGCTTCGAATGGGGCTGGGCGCAGGTCTGGTTCCTCTTCATCTTCTGGGCCCTGCTCGCCTATCTGGTGCTTCCCCGTCTGCACCGGATCCTGACCCGGCTCTACGTTCCGGACTACTTCATCGGCCGGGCGCGCACCAGCGACGGGCTGCTGGGCGATCCCGTGAACATAGCCCTGCTGGGATCGGAACCGCAGATCCATGGCGTGATGCGGTCCGCGGGCTGGACAAGGGCCGATGACGTGACCCTGGCCAGCAGCCGGCGGATCGTCTCTTCCACCCTCCTGCGCCGCAGCTATCTCGAGGCCCCGGTCAGTCCGCTGTTCCTGTTCGGCCGCCAGCAGGATTTTGCCTACCAGCAGGAAGTCGACGGCACCCCGGGCAAACGGCACCACGTCCGCTTCTGGCGTTGCCCGCCCGGCTGGCTGCTGCCGGGCGGGCTGGCCGTCGACTGGTTGGCGGCCGGCACGTATGACCGCAGCGTCGGGCTGTCCCTGTTTACCCTGCAGATCACCCACAAAATCGATGAGAACACCGACGCCGAACGCGACCATGTGGTCGGCGCCATTACCGGGGCCGATCCCGCGGCCGGGCTCAGGGTGATCCGTGATTTTTCCACCGGCTATCACGCGCGCAACGGCGGGGGCGACACCATCACCACCGATGGCAATCTCCCCATCGTCGATCTCAGGCAGACCGTCGCGGAGCCGACCGCTGCGGGCTCGCTTGGGAGCGACACGCCCCCGGGCGAGGGCCGCGCCAGGCGTCCTTCGACCACGATTGTCGGGGCGGTCTTCGTCGGTGCCCGCGCGGCGGCGGCCGCGCTGCTGGCACTGTCCCTGGTGCTCTTCAAGGACGCGCACGTCAGCTCACTGGTGCAGCCCGTAGCCGGCCCGGCGGTCACGGAAGCCCAGGCGGAATTGGCCGTCAGCGCCGCAACGGTGGTTGTCCTGCTCTTTGCCGTGGCCGAGATCCTGCTGGCGTGGTTCGTGTTCCTCGGCCGAAACTGGGCCCGGACGGTGGCCATGGCGCTGAGCACGGCCGCCATCTGCTTCCAGGCCGTCGATGTTTTCCACGGCGGCCCGGACATCACCCTGAAGTCCAATCTCCCCGGCCTGACCCTGGACATCCTGTTGCTTCTGGCGCTCTCCAGCAAGCGGTCCCGCGACTATGCCCTGCGCCCCCGCAAGGAAATCAAACGGGATTCCAGCCGTCCCGGCGGCCGGACGCCCGTCTGAATCCGCAGGATCCAGGGGCCCTTGACAGCTCTCTCGCTGCGGGAGCTAGATGTTCAAATAGCCAGCAATCCACCGCAGGAGCAGCTAAGGAGCGGACATGAGCGACGACTCACAGGCGCCGGAGCGTCACCACAGCGAGACCCCCGCCGAAGGTGATGCAACGGCTGAACCCTTCGACGACCGCGCCCATTCCCAGGACGCGGCAGAAGGCCCGGACACCGACGACGAACCGGGCCCCACGGCCTAGCCTCCCCACGCGCTAGCCTCTCTACGCGCGAATTCGCCGGAACCCTGCGGGCTCGCCGGAACTTTCCGGCGAGCGGGGAGGCTTCCGGCGATTTGGACTGGTCTGCCCCGACCGGTGTCCTGTCTTTCCCCGGCGCACACAGTCCTTAACAGGCGAAATATCTTCGCTCGCACGGGTGTTTCTCCGGCATGACAACAATCGGAATCATCGGTGCAGGACACATTGGCGGCCAGATCGCCCGCAAGTCCGTGGAGCTCGGCTACGACGTCGTGATCAGCAACTCGCGCGGGCCGGAAACCCTGGCGGACCTCGTCGCGGAGCTGGGGCCCAGGGCCCGGGCCGCAACGCCGGCCGAGGCGGCCGCAGCCGGCGACTTCGCCGTCGTCACCGTGCCGCTCAGGAGCCTCCCGGACGTCCCCGTGGAACCGCTGGCCGGCAAGATCGTCCTCGACACCAACAACTACTACTGGGAACGCGACGGGCATATCCCGGCCCTGGATGCCGGCGAGGCCACCACGTCCGGCCTGTTGCAGGAGCACCTTCCCCAGTCGAAGGTGGCCAAAGCCTTCAACCACATCATGTACTCCCAGATCACCACGGACGGGACGCCGGCCGGCACCCCGAACCGCCGGGCCCTGGCCACGGCGAGCGATTTCCCGGAGGCGGCAGAGCTGGCGACCAGGCTCTACGACGAATTCGGCTTCGACACCGTCAACATGGGCCCGCTCGCCGAAAGCTGGCGCACGGAACGGGACCGCCCGGCCTACGTGATCCGGCAGAACGCGGCCGAGCTCACAGAGAACCTGGCCAAGGCTCCGCGCACCATCTGACCCGTCCTGCCCCGCACCATCTGACCCGACCTGGCCCGGGCGTGCGAATTCGCCGGAAGCTT
The DNA here is from genome assembly GCF_056396505.1 of Arthrobacter sp. 05T410. Classification (NCBI taxonomy): domain Bacteria; kingdom Bacillati; phylum Actinomycetota; class Actinomycetes; order Micrococcales; family Micrococcaceae; genus Arthrobacter; species Arthrobacter sp. 05T410. The sequence continues at coordinate 30,991 of NZ_JBFTLP010000007.1, forward strand.
GCGAGGTCGCCGGACTTTTCCGGCGGGCTCGCAGCCTTCCGGCGAATCCGGGCGGCAGCGCGCGGCTACGCCACCGCAGGACCCGGGAAGCCCTGAAGGGGGACGACTCCCGGATGGTCATTCCCCTATGCGCTTTGCTGGGCTCCGGACCCTGCGTCCCGGAACTCTGACGGACGCGACGACGACGACGGCGGCTGAACCTCCCGCCGTCGGGGTCCGCTAGCCCGCGTCACCTGTCGCGGGCGGTCGCGACCTTCCCGAACCATGCACTGACCAGCAGCCACACGGACCACACGAGGATGAAGACAATCCCAGCGAGTGTAGGAATGGAGTTGGCCGGAGAGAAGCCTTCGGCGCCGACGATCCAGCCCTGCGCGAGGTAGGCGAGCCCGGACAGCGCCATAAGGTAGCCGATCAGCCGGGAGACGCGGCGCGCCCCGACAACCACGACACCGGTCAGGACCAGGGCCACGCCCAGCACAAAGCTCTGGTAACTGCGCATGCCCCACTCCAGCCAACGGATACCCTCGGCCGTCGCAAACCGCGCAGCTTTCTCCGGCTCCGGAGCCGCAACCCAGGCGTCCACTGCGTGCTTGAGGGCAACGCCGTCCACGGCCTGGAGCGCGGCGTAAAGTGCCAGCGCGGCGACCGCAGCGACAGCGCCGAAGCGGGCCGTCCAGGCCATGGCCCCGTCCGGTGCTTTCAAGATCACCAGCAGGACCAGCAGCCCGGAGATGAGAAGCGCCATGCCGGCGAACTGGCCGAGGTGGGCCGCCGTCCAAATACCGCTGCGGGCGTACTCCGCGAACGTCGCCGGGTGGTCATTTGCGCTGGCCGTATCGGCATGGAGCAACCCGGCGACCACGGACAGCGCGAAGCCGGCAAACGCCAGGGTGGCGGCGAGGCGAAGCGGTGCACGGTCTGATGCCGGGCGCCCAGACCCGGCCGAAGCCGCCGGCCGCGGATTATGATCAGTGCCGTATTTCTTCATGGCATCGCCCGTTTCGTGCCGACGCGCGGGTGCGCGAAGTGCGCGCCTAAGCGCAGGCTACGCCGATTGCGTCCCCGGAGCCACGGGCCTTTGACCGGCATGTGGCGGCGGCACGTGTGACCCGGCGGGACCGCAGGTTAATCTGGACCCCGCCGCACCCACTAGGACTGCGCTCGTCCGTGGCCCAACCGCGCAGCGAAGCGCGCGACCGCGTCTTCCGGAGTTGGCGCGGGGCCGAAGAGTTCTGCCTGGCGGCTCGTGTTGGCCACGTAGCGGCCGGTTTCGAACCACGCCGCCATGGCTCCCATGTCGCTCATGCGCGAGCCGGACTTTCCCGAAATCTTGCCTATCCTGAGGAGCAGTCCGGTGGGAAGGGAAAGCACCCTAATTTTCTTGTTCGCCAGCCGCGACGCCAGTTCAGCGCCTTCCCGCATGCTGATGGGGCGCGTCCAGCCGATTTCGATGCGTTCGCCGTCGGCGATGTCGGCGTCGACGGCTTCGGCGAGGTAGGTTGCGAGGTCGCTGGTCAGAACGAACGTCAGGGGGACGCTCTTTGAGCCGAGCCAGATGATGCGGCCCTTCTCGAACGGGTCACCGCCGAGCCGGGCAATCTGGTCGAAAAATGCTCCGGGGCGCAGCGCGACGAACGGGACGTTGAGTTCTTCGAGCTTGTCCTCGGCGAGCTTCTTGTGCCAGAAATGCGGCACACCGGGTGTCTGGTCACTCGTGAGGATGCTGGTGAGCACGAACCGCGGCACCCCGGATTTGCTGGCGGCGATAGCGAGATTGGCGTTGCCACGCGTGTCGATCTCGCGGGCGTTCTTGTTCTTCCCGGTGTACCCGGCCGCCGTCGTGATCACAGCGGCGGCGCCGGTCATCGCGGTGACGAGCGAATCGAGGTCGAGCATGTCGCCGCGGGCTATCTCGACGCCCTTGGCCTCGAGTTTGCCCGCGTCCGAGCTCGGGCGGACAAGCGCCCGCACCTTCTTGCCCCGGTCAAGAAGCCGGTCGACGACCTGCCCACCGAGCGATCCCGTTGCACCGACCACCAGCACGGGTTCCTGTTCAGACATTGTTATCTCCTAAATGTTTTCTCTGCGGCAGCTGCGAAGGGCCAGCCCCCGGGTAATGAGTCGAAGGAGTTCGACGGCGCCCGTAGCCTGTGAGTGTTTAGTTCGGCGGCGCCTCGCCCGCCCCGCTCCACAGCCGCCGCCACCAGGGCCGCTTCGGCTCCGGCTCCGGAGGGGCGATGGCGGCCGCGGCAGCCCGGCGACCCCGCCAGCGGTCCAGTTCGGCGTCGACGTCCCGCGTTTTGGTGATCACGGGCGGCCCGCCCTGGAGCTGCCGCCGGGCATCGATGACCCGGGCATTGAAGTCCTCCACGATCTCGCGGACCTGCTTTTCGCTGAACTGGGCATCGAGCCGCGCGTCGAGCTCGGCGTCCTCGGTGCGGAGCAGGATCGCCTTCGGGCCCAGACCGGAGATGTTCTCCCGCTGGATCAGGCCCTTGACCCACCAGTCGGGGTCGTACGCCTCGCCCAGCCCGGGAATGGGTTTGCCGGCGTACTTGAGGTTGTCGAACTTGCCCTGCGCCATGGCATCCCGGATCAGGTACTCAGCCTTGGCGGCGTCGTCGATCTTGGCGCGCTTTTGCCGGAGTTCCTCCTCGGCGGCGTTGAGCTCGTCGTTCTCCTGCGCCGTGCTGCCCGAGGCCCGCACGGCCCGGAGTTCCGCGGCACGCTCCACCCGGCGCCGGAAAGCGCTATTGGAACCACTGACCCCGCTGCTCATCAGTCACCACCGTCCTCGCCTGTCGGAATCGCGGATCTGCCTTCCAGTATGAGGAACAGCGGGGCGGCGGCAAAAGGTCCGCGCGGCGGCGAACCGCGACGATGGCAACCCGCCCCCTCGCCGAGACGGGATCCTTACACTCCCGTAACCCGGCGTTAACCCACCCGTGCGAAGCTGGGGACTTCGGATAAAACTAAGCATCCTTCCCATCTTTTCTGCACAGCAGATCCCGAGGAGTTGCAGCCGTGAACAGCCAAAACCAGAGCGCGTCCGGAAGCCCCCTACAAACCAGCCGCGAGGAAGCGCCAGAGGATCAGAGCAGCACGCACGTCACGCATGTCCGCGAAGACGTGGCCATGGCGGGCCGGTGCGCCAACGTCCACCTGCCCACCGGGCGCACGTGCACGTTGCCCAAACGCCACCCCGGCTCGTGCAATTTCGTCGGGCCCGAGGACGCGGAGCACGTTGCAAAGCAATAGATCAAAGCAGTAGGACGAAGCGCACGCCCTCCGCAGTTTTGCGCAAGGATTCCGGCGGCTCCGGTCACTGGTGCCATGCCGCGGCTACGCTGATCGGACATTGAGCACCGGATCTAGCTGAGGGAGATCACGTGCCTCGAGAGAACCTGCGTGAAGATCTGCGGCAGCGCGCCGAGAACGTATCGGCTCAAGGGCTGTCCGCCGGAACCACATCCGCCGCGCCGCGGCCCGTACCACTGGACGCCACAGCCCTGACCCGGGCCGGCATTGCCGGCTGGGCCGCCCGGCTCGGACCTCCCGGAGCGGAAGCACCCCGGTCCCGGAGGCTGGCCCATGTGGGCGGTATCGCGGCCATCGCCGCCCTGGTCCTCTACGTGACGTGGCGCGTCCTGTTCACGATGCCGTCGGGGGAATGGAACCTGGCCATCGCCTGGATCCTGGTTACCTTCGAGGCCTTGCCGCTGGCCGGCCTCATCCTGAAGGCGTGGTCCGTGTGGAACATTGACAGCCATCCGCCGGCGCCCGTGACGGAGGCCCCGAACGGCATGCGGGTGGCGGTGCTGATCCCCACGTACAACGAGCCCATCGAGGTTCTGACGCCCACGGTCGCGGCGGCCTGCGAGCTGGCCCCGGCGCATGAGACGTGGGTCCTCGACGACGGCGACCGGCCTTGGGTCAAAGAAATGTGCGTCGCCTACGGCGCCCGGTATGTCCGACGGGCCGTCCACGACCACGCCAAGGCCGGCAACATGAACCACGCCCTGGGCCTGATGGCCTCGGAGAAGGCCGCCGGCGGCCCCGGCATCGACATCATCGCCGTCCTGGACTGCGACCACGTCCCGCTGCCCACGTTCCTCAGCGCCACCCTGGGCTGGTTCGAAGACCCCGGGATCGCACTGATCCAGGGTCCGCAGTCGTTCTACAACGGCGGCGCGTTCGACGACGACGGCATCACGGGTGAGCAGGGCACCTTCTTCAACGTCCTCATGGCGTCCCGCAACGTACCCGGCGCCGGACCCTTCTGGTGCGGGTCGACGTCGTTGTTGCGTCTGAGCGCCCTGCAGGAGGTGGGCGGCGTGGCGACCGAGACCATCACCGAGGACATGCACACCACGCTCAAACTCATCCGGCGCGGCTGGCGGACCGTCTACCACCACCAGACGCTCGCCGTCGGGCTCGCGCCGGCGACGCCGGACCAGTACCTGCTGCAGCGCCGGCGCTGGGGCATGGGAGCCATGCAGATCCTCGTCCACGAGAAGCTGTGGGCGGCGAAGGGGTGGCTGTCGTGGCGGAATTACCACGAGTACCTCAACGGCACGCTGTGGTGGCTGGAGGGCATCGCCACGCTGGTGGCCTTCCTGATTCCGGTGGTGATCATGCTGTCCGGGGCGCAGACCTCCACTGCCGGGCCGCTGCTTTTCACCGGGGTCTTCCTGGTCATGTTCACCGTGCGCCTGTGGGGGTCCAAGCAGCTGATGCGCAACGAAATCCACTGGCCCACGGCCTTCGCCCTGCGGATTTTCCGCGTCCCGGTCGGCCTGGCGTGCCTCTGGTGGCTCATGTCCCGGAACATCCTGGAGTTCCAGGTGACGCCCAAGGGCGCCGCCGACCTCCGGCTCCGGGGCCGGACGCCGCGCATCCTGATCGTGATGGTTGTCCTGATCACCGCGGTGATTCTGTATGCGGCGGCCGGGTTGGCCGGGCTGGTGCCCTGGCGCACGACGCCCGGTTCCACGGTGGCGTCCGGTGCCTGGCTGGTGCTCGCCGGCGCGGTCCTGGTGCTCGGGACGCGCAGGATCCGGGCCGCCGAATTCGCCACATCCCGCCGCAACGCCTACCGGATGGAGGTGTCCTCGCCGGTCGAGGCCGAGGGCACCAGCGGAGAGCTGCTGGACATTTCGGTCGGCGGCGCCGCAGTCCGCTTCCCGCACGGCACGCTGCCGGCTTCGGGGTCCGTCATGCTCCGGTTGCCGGAGGCCGCGCCGGTCCGGCTGCAGGTCATCCGCACCACCGGGCAACCCGACGGCACCGAGATCGCGTCCCTGCGGGCGGCCGACGACGACTGGGCCACCTACCGTGCGCTCTCGTTGTGGATCTTCCACACGCCCGCAGGGGCGCTGCCCGATTTCCCGCCCGGCGTCCCGGCCGCGGCGTCGCTGCGGGGGCGCTGAGGGCTGGAGGCCGGTGGTCCCGCCCGCTCATTCCCCCTCGAGGCAGAGGATGAACCAGGGAAACACATGCCGGCCGGGGCGTCCGCCCACCTCGTCGATGGCCCGGCGGATCTGCCGGAGCTGCTCGACGGTCATCTGCAGCGGTGGTTCGTCGGGCTGGTAGGTGGTGAAGATCGGATAGTCGACGCCGGGCTGCTGCGACATTTCGATGTGGCAGCCCAGGACATGGGTGACGGGGTGGGTGGCGCAGAACCCGATCAGCCGGTCGATGGTGCTCACAAACGCTGGCCAGTCCTGGATGTAGAGCCGGCCGGGATAGACCGTGTCACCGGTGAGCAGGAACCCGGTGTGGGGATCGTAGAACGTCACGGCCGCGTTGTGGTGCCCCGGGCTGGGCCAGCATGCCAGGACGCGCCCGCCGAGGTCCACCTGCGCCGGCTGAACGGCGTCGCCGCCGGCGTCCGGGTCGCCGGCGTCCAGGGCACCCGCGGCAGTGAATCCGAAAAATTCCCAGGCATTGTCCCGGGCCGCGTCCACCAGAACGGTGTCGGGACGGCCCGCGAACTGGGCATCGCCCGCGACATGATCGCCATGCGGGTGGGTGTGGAGGACAAGGAGACCGTAGCCGTCGCGGGGATGGGCGGCAAGCCAGGCCTCCACAAGTCCGTCGACAACGCGGCGCAGCGGGAAGAAGTCCGCGGATGCGGTCGCGCCGGTATCGATGAGGACGGCCCGCGCGTTGCCGAACAGCAGGAACATGAACGGCGCCTCGTAGTTGACCGCCATGTTCTGGCGCAGGATGAACGTGTGCCCGTCGTAGGCGTGGACCTGGATGTCCGGGTCCGTATTGTGCTTCGCCGATTCCGAGCCGTGGATCCAGGCCGCCTCCAGGTCTCCCGACCGGGCGCGGCCTGCGGTGAAGTCGATCAGGTCCGGGGGCGTCTCCATGGGTTCTCCTAGGGGCGTCAGCGCCAGTGGCGGCGGGTGCGGCGGACGTCGGGTTCCGCAATGACGCACCAACACTCCATGATGACCGGTCCCCTTCAGGTCCTCAAACCCGGTCGGTTGCTCCGTAGTTGCCCTTTTGACGAGTGATTACGGCACTTACGGAGCAATCGATGGGGCCACGCAGCTCTGCAGACCTCGCCTTGGTCCGTAGACCTAAAACGGGCCGCGTAATTTAGGAGCTTTTCCATACTTTCGGCGATGTCTGCTGGATAGGCTGAGGTGTCCGGACAAAGCCGTCCGGGCGGGTGCCGATGTCAGAAAGAAGCCCATGGCCGCAGCTACAGTGGACGACATCCTCGCGGATCTTCCGTTGGGTTTCGCCAGCCTGATGCTTCGGCCGTCCCGCACGGATGCTGCGATCGAACGCTTTCTGATCGTCGACGCCGACGACGAGACCGCCGACGGCGCGACTGCGTTCGTCCTTCTGATCGGCGTTCGCGGACGCTCCGCGTTGCCCGCAGTGCGGCGCCTCTTGAAACGCCCGCCCCTGGTCCTGGCCGTCAAGGGCAGCCCCGACGAACTGGCGGAAGCCGAAGAGCTGCTCCGCGCCGCCGGAACCGGCCTGCTGCTGGTGGACCCGGCGGCAGACTGGGACCGATTGCTGTCCATCGCCAAGGACCGAATCCAGCCGCCCAGCTACCAGCGCGAAGTGCTGACCCTGCTCGAAGAAGACCTCTTCGCCATCGCCCAGACCACGGCCCGCCTGACCTCCAGCCACGTGGTGATCGAGGACGCCGCCAACAAGGTCCTGGCCTACTCCACGGTCACCAACGCCATTGACGAACTGCGAAAGGCCTCGATTCTGGCCCGGCGCGGCCCGCGCAAATACGAACTCCTCCTCAAGGACCTCGGCGCCTACCGCGAGCTGCACCGGACGCGCCTGCCGGTCCGGGTTCCCGCCCGGCCCCAGGACGGCCTGCGGGAGCGCGTCGCCATCAGCCTGTTCGCCGGCGACCGCATCATGGGCTACATCTGGCTTCAGGAAACCGGTGCGGGCTTCGGCGACGACGTCGACTATGTGCTCACCGGCTCGGCCGCGCGGGCCTCCGCCGAGCTGATCCGGTACCGTAACCAGCAATCCGTGCACATGCGCGAGGACCGGATCGTGCGCCTACTTTCGGGTCCCGCGGAGGCTGCGGCGAGCGCGCACAGCGAGAAAATCCCTGCGGACCGCCCCGCGGCCCTGATCCTGATTGGCCTCTCGGCGTCCGAAGCCCAGGAGAACGACGCCGCACTCAAACACGGCGAGCTGGCCAACCTCGCTTCAATCCATGCAGCCGCCTACAAGCCCTCAGCCATCGTGGGACAGTTTCACGGCGACACCGCCGTGATCCTTCCCGGGCTGCAGTCCGCCAACGCGGGGGCCGGTCTGCGGAGTCTGGCCGAGGCAATCGTCAAGGACGCCAACAAGCACCTCGGCATCAGCCCCTTTGCCGCCGTCGGCCCCGCTGTTCCCGATCTGCTATCAATCCATTCCGTGACCGGAATATGCGAAGCGCTGCTGGGCTGCATGCGCCGCTCCGGCGAAGTTTCGGTTGCCACGGTGGACGACTTCGAAGCCGAGATCCTCTTCCACGACGCCGCGGAGAACTTTACGACGGCGGCCTTTCGGCACCGCAGCCTCTGGGCCCTCCTCCGCGACGACGCGGAACTGGCCGTAACCCTGCGTGCCTTCTTCGACGCCTCACTCGACGTGGCCGAGTGCGCGAAGCGGATGCAGCTGCATAAGAACACCGTCTACTACCGGATCGGCAAGGTCAGCCGGGTCACCGGCCTGGACTTCGGCAATCCCCGCCATGCACTGGTCGCGCTGCTGCATGTTCAGGAGTGGTCCGGCACGCAGAAGGAGCATGTGGGCAAGAAATGATGACAACACTTGATTCGCCGCCGCTTGCCTTATTACTGGATGACATTGTCCGCGGCCACCGGCCCCGGACGGAAGCGGGGTCAGTCCCCGCAAACATTCCCCACCTGCAGTCCCCGCCGTTCGACCGTTTCGGCATCGCGGTTGCCACGACGTCCGGGGAACTATTCAGTTCCGGCGACGCCGATCTTCCGTTCTCGATCCAGAGCATCTCCAAGGTCTTCACCCTGGCGATGGCGCTCAGCGCCGATGACTCCGGCTCGTTGTGGTCCAGGGTCCTTCGCGAGCCTTCAGGGACGCCCTTCAACTCTTTGGTCCAGCTTGAAGTCGAGCACGGGATCCCACGGAACCCCTTCATCAATTCGGGCGCCCTGGTGGTCACCGACCATCTGATGGAAAGAACTCCCGACGCCGCCGCCCAGGTCCTGCGTTTCCTCACCGGCCAGGTGGGACACCAGAATGGAAGCCAGAGCCCTTTCATCGACGAGATCGCCGCAAAGAGTGAACTCTCCAGCAGCAGCCGCAACCTGGCCCTCGCCCACTTCCTGAAGGAATTCGGCAACCTGCGGCAGCCCGCAGAGGCAGTGGTGGAGAACTACGTCAGGCAGTGCTCAATCATGATGACCTGCGCGGAGGTGGCCAAGGCGGCTCTATTCCTCGCGCAGGATGGTCGTGGAGTTCAAGGCGCGGTGATCTCCAGGAGCGAGGCTAAGCGCATCGGTTCCATCATGCTGACCTGCGGCATGTATGACGCAGCCGGCGAGTTCGCCTACCGCGTGGGACTTCCCGGGAAAAGCGGTGTAGGCGGCGGCATCCTGGCGATTGTCCCCGGCCAGTGCGCCATCTGCGTCTGGAGCCCGCGGCTGGATTCCAAAGGAAATTCCCTGGCAGGCACGGCGGCTCTCGCTGACCTGTCCGACCGGACCGGGTGGTCGATTTTCTGATCTGACGCCCGGCTGTCCCCACAATCTCCCTCCAGAACCCCATTTAGATCTCTGACAGATCGAAAGGAACACCCATGCCCAACAACCCCAATGACGAGGTTGGCTTGTACCAGGCCGATGGCGGCCACGCCCACGCTTCGGATGCCCTGATCCACGCGGAGGACTCGGGCTATCACAAGAGCCTGAAGCCCCGGCAGATCCAGATGATCGCGATCGGCGGGGCCATCGGGACCGGCCTGTTCCTGGGTGCCGGCGGCCGGCTCAACGCGGCAGGCCCGTCACTGGTCATCGCCTACGCAGTCTGCGGCTTCTTCGCATTCCTGATCCTGCGCGCCCTGGGTGAACTGGTGCTGCACCGGCCCTCGTCAGGATCGTTCGTGTCCTACGCCCGCGAATTCTACGGAGAGAAAGCCGCGTTCATCTCCGGCTGGTTCTATTGGATCAACTGGGCCACCACCACCATCGTGGACATCACCGCCGCGGCCCTCTACATGAACTTCTTCGGCAAATACATCCCCTGGATGGGGGCAGTACCGCAGTGGGCGTGGGCGCTGATCGCCCTCGTCGTGGTCCTTTGCCTCAACCTCGTCTCCGTCAAGGTGTTCGGCGAGCTCGAGTTCTGGTTCGCCCTGATCAAGGTCGCGGCCCTGGTCGCATTCCTGTTGGTCGGCACCTACTTCGTCATGTTCGGCACGCCCGTGGAAGGCCAGGAAGTCGGATTCAGCCTCATCACCGACAATGGCGGCCTCTTCCCCAACGGTCTGCTGCCCATGATCATCCTTATGCAGGGCGTGCTGTTCGCCTACGCCTCGATCGAACTGATCGGTACCGCCGCCGGCGAAACCGAAAACCCCGAAAGAATCATGCCCAAGGCCATCAACTCCGTGGTCTTCCGGATCGCCGTCTTCTACGTCGGCTCGGTCATTCTGCTCGCCCTGCTGCTGCCCTACACCTCGTATGAAAAAGGCGTCAGCCCGTTTGTGACGTTCTTCGGATCCATCGGTATCCAGGGCGTGGACGTCATCATGAACCTCGTGGTCCTCACGGCCGCACTGTCCTCGCTGAACGCCGGCCTATACTCCACCGGCCGCATCCTGCGTTCCATGTCAGTGGCCGGATCGGCCCCGAAGTTCGCCCAGCGGATGAACAAGGCCGGTGTCCCCTACGGCGGTATCGCTATCACCGCCGGCGTCTCCCTCCTCGGGGTCCCACTGAACTACCTGGTCCCCGGCCAGGCTTTCGAGATCGTCCTGAACGTCGCCGCCGTAGGCATCGTCGTCACTTGGGCCACCATTGTGCTCTGCCAGATCCAGCTCAAACGGTGGGCAGACAAAGGCTGGCTTGAGCGCCCCAGTTTCCGGATGTTCGGCGCCCCCTACACCGGTTACCTCTCCCTGGTATTCCTGCTCGGCGTCCTCGTCATGGTCTTCATCGATTCCCCGCTCACATTGCTGGTGACCCTGGTGGCCTGCGCGCTGATGGTAGGCGGCTGGTACGCCTGCCGGAAACAAATCCACGACATCGCCGAAACCCGCGACGGCTTCACGGGCGCCGCGCCCGTGCTGGCCAACCGGACTCCAATCCGCTAATCGAACATCCCAGTGCCGACCAATCCCACAACCCGGCACCCAACGCGAAAGCCTTCATGCAGCCACGAAACCCGCTGAGTCCCGGCCGCCCTAGCGCTCTGCAGGAGCGCCACCCGCCAGACACGCACAAAGACAAGCCGCCGGCGTCGAACGACAGTTGCGAGGACGGCTGCTTCTTCTGCACCGGACCGGAAACAGACTAGCCACCGTTCCGCTGGATTCAGTGGACATGCCATGCCCGCCAACCCAACCCAAGAAGACAAGTAGTGATGAAAACCGAGTCTGCATCCACAATGACCGCAACCGACACGCACCCAGTTGAAGGCGACACCATCAAACCCCTGCAGACGGCCCCAGGGGCTGTCCTGGATAACCGCAACGGCGCCAGCACCCTCAAGTCCGCCGGCCACGTGATTGTTGATTCGCTCGCAGCGCACGGGGTGGAACGCACGTTTGTTGTCCCGGGGGAAAGCTTCCTGGACGTCCTCGACGGGCTGCACGGCTCTGAGATCGAGACCGTGGTCTGCCGGCACGAGGGCGGCGCCGCCTACATGGCCGAGGCCGACGGCAAGATGAACCAGCGCCCCGGCGTCGCCATGGTCACCCGCGGCCCCGGGGCAGCGAACGCCCATGTGGGCCTGCACACCGCGTGGCAGGACTCCACCCCGATGCTGCTCTTCGTCGGACTGATTCCGTTCGCGCACCGGGACCGCGAGGCGTTCCAGGAGTTCGACATCAAGGCGTGGTTCGACACCGGCGCCAAACGCGTGATGGTCCTCGACCACCCCGAGCGGGCCTCCGAAATTGTCGCGGAGGCAATGTTCGCGGCCATGAGCGGCCGTCCCGGGCCCGTGGTGGTGGGCCTGCCGGAGGACATCATCCGGGTCCCCATTGATCCGGCCCTGCACCCGGCCATCCCCGTTGCCGCGGGCGGCATGAGCAGCACCGATGCCGGTGCGCTGGCTGAGGCGCTGGCACAGTCGAAGAAGCCGCTCTTTGTCACCGGCGGGAACGACTGGACCCAGGAAGCCGCCTCGGAACTAACCCGTTGGCTCGAAAAGCACCACATCCCGGCCGCGGCGGAGTGGCGTACACAGGGGACCGTCTCCTTTGATTCGCCCAGCTACGTGGGGCCGATCGGCTACGGCCGGCCCCGCCCCACCTATGACCTCCTGGAGGAAACCGACCTGCTCGTTTTCGTCGGGACGGTCCCGGGGGACGTGATCACGGACGGTTTCGTCTGCCGGCAGGACTGGAACAAGAACAACTTCCTCGTCAGCATCGATCCCTCGCTGCGCGGCCGCTCCGGTCCGGTCTCCCGCCAGATCCTGGCCAAGCCGGACGCCTTCGTCCGGGACTTGGTCAACATCGACCTGCCCGTCAGGCAGGAGTGGAAGGCGTGGACGGCCCGGATGCGCGCCGAGCAGCAGTCGTTCGCCAGCCTGCCGCCGTCGACACCCGGCGCCGGTCCCGCGAAGATGGACACCCTGATGGCCAACCTCGTCCCGCTGCTGCCGCAGGACGCCCTGGTGACATTCGGGGCAGGCGAGCACACCAACTGGGCGCACCGGTACTTCCCCACCCGGGGCTACGCCTCGATGATCAGTGCCCGGAACGGTTCCATGGGGTACTCGGTGCCTTCGGCCATCGCCGCCTCACTGGCCAGCCCGGAGCGCCGGGTGGTCACCATCGCCGGCGACGGGGAATTCCTGATGAACGGCCAGGAGCTCGCCACGGCCGCCCAGTACGGAGCCACGCCGCTGATCATCGTGATGGACAACCAGGAGTACGGCACCATCCGCACCCATCAGGAACGCCACTACCCGTCCCGGGTGTCGGGCACGCAGCTGAAGAACCCCGACTTCGGCATGATGGCCCGGGCGTTCGGCGGTTTCGGCATCACCGTCACCGAGGATAAGGATGTGCCGGCCGCCCTCGAGGCGGCGCTGGCCGCCATCGACCGGGACGGTGTGTTCGCCCTGGTCCACCTCATCGTCGAACAGCGGGTCAAGGCCTACTAAATACACCCTGCCCAACCTGGTTGCGCTATCAGTCCTGGTCGTCATTCGGCGTCCATAACCGCCAAGACTGATAGCGCAACGGGTGGTTGGAGGGGTGCCTCGAGGCTACTCCCCCGTTTCGCCGTCTATTCCCCCGTCTCGCCGTCTAGGGCCTCGCGGAGGAGGTCGGCGTGGCCGTTGTGCCGGGCATACTCCTCGATCATGTGGCACAGGATCCAGCGCAGGCTCGGTGCCGAACCGTCCGGCCACGGGCGACGGGCCAATTGGTCCAGGCCGCCGGCGGCCAGGGCCTCCGTGACGCTGGCCCGGGACCGGTCCACGGCGTCCTGCCACAGGGTGCGCAGCTGGTCCGGGGTGTCCCCGGCGGCGGAATGCCACTCCCAGTCCGGGTCGGCCTTCCAGTCCACGGCGGCAAACGGGGCCTCCCGGTCCCGGGCGTGCAGGGAACGGGAGAACCATTCGCTCTCCACATAGGCCATGTGCTTCAGGAGCCCGCCCAGTGTCATCGATGAGGCAGCGGTAGTAGCCACAAGGCCGGCCGCGTCCAGCCCGGCGCATTTCCACGCCAGCGTGGCCCGCTGGTAGTCCAGGAATCCCAGGAGGGTCGCGGTTTCGTCGGAGGCGAGGGGAGGCTCCGGGCGGCCCTGATCGTCCACAATTGTCATGCGCGTGAGTCTAGCCGCCCGGCCTCCACGTCGCCGGAAACCGTCCGCTTCGCCGGAAAAGTACGGCGTGCCGGCACGCTTCCGGCGACTTCGACGACGGCGGCAGCAGGCATGGGGACGACGGCGGCAGGTTCGGGCACGGTCCGCCTGGAGCGCACGGTCCGCCTGGCGCGCCGGTGGATGACGTACTCGGCCACCGCAAGGTTGATCACCCAGGCTGCCCCCAGGAGCACCGCCCGGGTCGGCTCGTCGGGCGGGCCCACCAGCAGCATCCACGGCAGCCCCGTCAGCGCCTGCGTTCCCGCGGCAACGCCGATCCCGTAGCCGCGCGTCATCCACGCGCCGTGCCGCACAAAATCCCGGCGCACAACCGCCACGACTCCCAGGACAATGCTCGCCGCCATGGCCGAGCCGAAGACCAGCCGCAGCACCAACAGCGCCGGTCCGTCCCCGGGCGGCAGCGGATAGAAGACGGCCATCCACAGGCCGGACAGGGCGGCCAGCAGGCCCGCCGGCGCGAGGATGCGGCCGGCGATGCGGTGCCAGCCCCGGCGGCCCCGCAGCGCGGGGAGGAACTGGAACGCACCGAGCAGGCTGTAGGTGGTGACACTGAGGATGTGGGTCACCACGGGCACGGGTGAGGCGAAGAACCGGGCGTTCTGGGCGGTGATGGCGGCACCGCCGGTCAGTTCCGTCAGCCGCGCCGCACCGGCGATCACCGGGATGAGGCTGAGAAGGATCAATCCGGCGGGCACTGGCCACTGGGGGCGGCGGCGGACTCGGGGGACGGGGGCGCTGCTGGCGTGTGTTGTCACGGCGTGGTCCTTGGCTGGGATGGCTGGCGGCGGCGGTACATGAGACGCGAGGTGTACGGCGTACACCTGATGCGGCCACGTTAGGTGTACGGCGTACACTTGTCAATAGGGAACCGTTAGGGAAGGGTGGCCGGATGACCCAGCAAGCGGAGCGAACGCGCCGGATTCCGTTGAGCCGGGACCGCGTCCTGGCTGCCGCCGTCGTGCTGGCCGATCAGGTGGGGATCGAGGCGCTGAGCATGCGCCGGCTGGCGCAGGAACTCGGCGTCGTTCCGATGGCGCTTTACAAGCACGTGGCCAACAAGGAGGAACTCCTTGACGGCATGGTGGACGCCCTTGTCAGCGAGATCGATCCTCCCGTCCGCGATGCCGGCTGGAAGGACGCCGTGCGCCTGAGGGTGCTCTCGGCGCGGGGGGCGCTGCTGCGGCATCCGTGGGCCCGGCAAGTGCTGGAATCGCGCACGAATAAAACTCCAGCGGTCCTTGGCTACATGGACTCGTTCATCGGCATGTTCCTGGCCGGAGGCTTCTCCGTGGACCTGACCCATCACGTCATGCACGCCCTCGGCAGCCGCATGTGGGGGTTTACCCAGGAGCTGTTCGACGACTCCGCCGGCGGGAACGCCTCAGGGCTGGCCACCCTTCCGCCGGAGGCGCAGGCGGCCATGTTCCAGGAGATGGCCGAGAGGTATCCGAACATCCTGAAGGTCGCCACCGCCTCCGCGCACCAGGACTCCGTGGTGGGCCAGGGGTGCGATGACCAGTTCGAGTTCGAGTTCGCCCTGGATCTGCTCCTGGACGGCTTCGAGCGGCTGCACCGGCAGCACTGGACCTCCAGCCCGGCGCAGACCAGTCCGGCACAGACCTCGACGCCGGCGAGGCCCTGACCGGGCCCTACTCCTCCAGGAACCGCAGCAGGTACGGGAGAGTGGTCCGCATGGCCCGCAGGTCGCCCCCGCTCGCGGCCAGCTCGCCCAAATAATCGCCGTGGGTACCCGGCACGATCATCAGGCGCGCCCCGGGAATGACCCGTGACATCCGCACGGCGTGGTCAGCGCTGACGACGTCGCGGTCGGCGCTCAGCACCAGGGTCCGGGCCGTGATGCGGCGCAGGTCCTCGTCCGACCAGCCGGGGAAGCTCAGTATCCGCTGGCGGTCCAGTTCGAACATCCGCTCGAGGTGTCCGGGGTCCGGGTTCAGCCGGCGGTCCGCGTCCTGGTACACCTCCGGCATGTCATCGAGGGTTGCCTTTTCCATCCCCTCCCAGAATTCATCGCCCACAGCGTCGCGGCTGGCGAAGGTGGAGGCGGCAATCAGGCACCGCACCATGGACGGATGCCTCATGGCCAGCGCGAGCGCGGTGTGGCCCCCGGCGCTGAACCCGAGCACGTCCACGGAGTCCACGTTGAGCTCATCGAGCACGGCCTTGATGTCCCCTGCCGATCCTTCGGCGGTGAGCGGCCGGGCGGTAGCCGCGGTCCGGCCGTGGCCTTCCTCTTCGACGGCGATCACCTGCAGGCTCTCGGCCAGCAGCGCGGGGATGAGGCCGGCGAAATTGGTCTCGATGCTCGAGCCTCCGCCGGGAATCAGCAACAGCGGGGGCTCGCCGACCCGCGGGTGGCCGTGGACCTCGTAGTACATGCGGAGGTCGCCGTTGGCCGCGTAACCGTGGGTGAAAGTCACATGGCATGTTACCGCCGCTAATACCGGGCTGAACAGGGCCTTGCGGACGACGGCGGGAGATTCCCGCCGTCGTCGTGTTGCGTTGCAGGTCAGGCGTTGACGGACTCGGCGATGATCGCGTCGACCTGGCCCAGCGCCTCCCTCATGCCTTCTTCCATGCCCATGGCGACGATCTTCTCCATCTGCTCCTCCGCCTCGAAGGTGGACAGGATGGTCATTCGGGTACGGTCGCCGATTGGCTCCAGTGTCACAACTCCGTGGATCGTGCCCATGTCGGCCACGGGGTCGCCGTTGTCGTCCGCGAAGCCATCATCGAACTCCAGCCGGTGCGGAGCGTTGATGGTCACGAACCGCCACCAGCCGCGGGCCTTCTCCCCCTCGGGTCCCGTCATGTAGTAGCTGGCCTCGCCGCCCGGGACGAACTCGTGCTTCTCGAAGGTGGCCGGCCACGTGGGCGGCCCCCACCAGCGCTCGAGCTGGCGCGGGTCTTCCCAGATTTGCCAGACGCGCCCCACTCCGGCATCGAACTCGGCGACCACGGTGAGGCTCAGCGCCTCAAGATTCTTGACTGAACTGACAACCGTCATGACGAACTCTCCTATCCTTCAGTTTCCTTCAGCTTGGCCTTGCGATTTCTTGATTGGTCTGGCGCCTGCCTGCGTCTCGTCAGGTTCCGGGGCGGCCGCTTCGGCAAGCAGGTCCGCAATCCGGTCGGCGCGCTGGCGCCAAATGACCTCGTAGTCGTCCAGCAGGCGGCGGGCCCGCTGCAGGCCGTCATGGTTGGCCCGCACGATCTGCTCCCTTCCCCGCTTCTCCTTCGAGACAAGGGAAGCGCGTTCCAGCACCGCCACATGCTTCTGGACGGCCGCGAAACTCATGGCGTAGAGGGCGGCGAGCCCGGAGACCGAGTACTCGCCCACTGTCACCCGGCGCACGATGTCCCTGCGGGTCGCGTCGGCGAACGCGTGGAAAAGGCGGTCGAGTTCGTCGTCGTTGAGCTGGGTTCTGAGCTGATCTACAACCATTTGGTTGTATGATAGTCCGACCGCTCGGGGGTGTCAATGGGCCACGAAACGACGCCGGTGGAGACAAGGACCGGGCGGCAAGAGGCCGGTGTGCGGAGCGTGTGCCGAGCGTAGAGTGAGCCCATGAAGCGTGTGGTGATCGACCGCTTCGGCGGCCCCGAGGTCCTGCAGGTGGTGGAGGTCGACGATCCACGGCCCGGCCCGGGCGAAGTCCGCGTCAGGGTCCTGGCTTCGGGGGTCTCTTTCACCGATGCCCAGCTGCGCGCCGGCACCTACCTCGGCGGACCGAAGCCGCCTTTCACGCCCGGCTATGAGCTCGTCGGCATCGTTGATGAGCTCGGGCCCGGTTGCTCGCGGGTACGGGTCGGGGACCGCATCGGCGCGCTGACGGTGTGGGGCGCCAACGCCGAGCGCGTCTGTGTGCCAGAGGCATACGCGGTGGATGTGCCTGAGGACCTCGACCCGGCCGAGGTCGTAAGCCTCGTCTTCCCCTACATGACCGCTTACCAGCTGCTGCACCGGACGGCCCAGGCGAAGCCCGGGGAGAGTGTTCTGGTTCACGGCGCGGCAGGCAGGGTAGGGGCCGCCATCCTCGAGCTCGGAGCATTGGCCCGCCTCCGCCTCTACGGGACCGCCGCCGGCCGGGACCGCGCCGCAGTGGAGCGGCTGGGCGCGGTGGCTATCGACTATCAGAAGGAGGATTTCCTGGCCCGGGTGCGCGGGTTCACCGGCGACGGCGTAGACATTGCCCTCGACGGGATCGGTGGGCCGTTGTCTCTGCGCTCCTTCCGTGCGCTGCGGCCCGGCGGTCGGCTCGTCGTGTTTGGCCGCTACGCCACCATCGCGCAGGGGCGCAAGAACTGGCCGGGCGTGATCGCCTGGTACGCGGCAACGGGGAGCGTCGCCCTCTGGGGCTGGCTGTCACCCCGTCGAAAAGTGTTGTCCTACCGGATCCAGAAGCTGCGCATCCACCACCAGGACTGGTTCAGGGCAGACTTCTTCGCGCTGCTCGAGTTGCTTCGCCGCGGCGAGATTCACCCGGTGGTGGCCGAGCGCCTGCCGCTTTCCGACGTTCGCCGCGCCCATGAGCTACTGGGGAGCACCGCGTCGAAAGGGAAGATCGTGCTCGTACCCTGATCCGGCATGGTCGCCGCCGAGTTCGCGGGAAGCCTGCGAGGTCGCCGCAATGTTACGGCGTGTCCGCACGTTTCCGGCGACTTGGCGCGCCGGCGCTGCGAGGGAGGATAGTTTTAGGGCATGACGGCAAGCTACAGGTACGACGTCGAGATTCTGCACCTCCTTGTCTCGCCGGCACACGCCTACTTCGGCCGCGCCCGCGATGGTGCGGCGCAGGTCCCCACGACGGACGCGGACCAAGTGGAGCTGGTGGCCGGCAAGGGCATCGTCGGCGACCGGTTCTTCGGCAAGGCCGCGCACATGGACGCCGCCGTCACCCTCCTCTCGATCGAGGCCCTCGAGGCGATGGCCAAGGAACTGGCAGCCGGCCCCTTTGACCCGCTCCTGACCCGGCGCAATGTGGTCCTCCGGGGCGCCCAGCTCGCTCCCCTGCTCGGCGAAGAGTTCGCGCTCGAATCGAAGGGCAACGTGGTCCGGCTCCGGGCCGGACGGCCAGCCCACCCCTGCGCCTGGATGGACCGGATGCTTGCCCCCGGCGCGCACGCCGCCATGCGCGGCCGGGGAGGCGTGCGCTGCCAGCCGCTTTCGACCGGCCTCCTGAGCCGCGGCCCGGCCGTGCTGGTCAGCCCCCTCCCGCTCGACCCCGGGCAGGCCGGCGTCCCCACGCTGCTGCGCCCCTCCCGGCTGCCGTAGCGCGGCGGAGACGCGAGCGGCACGGACGACGGCGATCATGTTCTTTGCCGCGGATGTGGAACAAATGCTCATCCGAATCGTCGGCAGGAAATAGGCTCGGACTCATCGATCAGGCGGCCGCACGGCAACCGTCAAGCGCAAAACCGGTGAAGGAGCCAGGGTGGACACCCGAAAGCTGAAGTATTTTCTGGCTGTTGTTGACCACGACGGGTTCAGCCGGGCCGCGGAGCACCTGCTCATCGCCCAGCCATCGCTCTCGCAGACCATCGCCGCCCTCGAGAAGGAGCTGGGCGTGCCGCTCTTCCACCGGATCGGGCGGCGGGCGGTGCTCACCGAGGCGGGCAAGGAGCTGATCGGGCCGGCCCGGCTCGTGATGCGCAACCTCGATGCTGCGCAGTCCGCGGTGCAGTCGGTGCGTGGGTTGCGCAGCGGACGGCTGGACATCGTCACGATGCCCTCACCCGGGATCGAGCCCCTGTCCTCGATGATCGCCGCCTTCACCCGGGCGCATCCCCTGGTCAGGCTCAATGTCAGCGCCGCCTTCACCCCGGAGGACGTCATCGAGTCTGTCCGAAGCGGCAGCACGGAGATCGGGCTGGCAGGCTCCCCCACGCCCATCAAGGTTCCCGGCGTTGAGGTGTTGGAGCTCGATCGCCAGCCGCTGATCCTTCTCGTCAATCCCCAGTCCGATACGTTTGGCGCCGCAACAACGATCCAACGCGAGGAGCTGGCCGGCCACCGCCTGGTCGCGAGCCAGCGCGGTTCGCTGATGCGCTGGCTTGTGGACGACGCACTGGCGCGGGGGATCGACGCCGAAATCGTCGTCGAGGTCGCCCACCGGACCTCGATCCTGCCGTTGGTCCTGGCCGGGGTCGGCCACGCCGTGATGCCGTCGTCGTGGGCGCCCCTGGCCCACAAATCGGGGCTGCGGACGCTGCTGATCGAACCCGTGTCCTACCTGGATGTTGCCGTTCTCAGCCGGAGGGACGACCTGACCCCCGCAGCCCGGTCCTTCCTGGCGGTGGCGCGGCTGCACGCGGCCCCGCAACCGCAAGGAGGGACAGAAACGCCTCCCCCGGCGCATCATCAATAGGCTGAACCTATCTAGCGGATCGGATCTTGGTCTTGGACGGCATGTGGTGCCGGCCCGTCTACTTGAAGAGGAAGGCAGTGTGACGCTGCTAACACACTCAACGAGGAGGTAGGCACATGAGCGCCACCCAGACATTCAGCATCGCTTCAATCCCCGCAGACGGAGTCGGCAAAGAGGTCGTCTCCGCCGGACGCCGGGTCCTGGACGCCCTGGCGCAGAATTCCGGCGGCAAGTTCGCCTTCGAATGGACCGAGTTCCCATGGGGCTGCGAGTACTACGCCAAGACCGGCCAGATGATGGATCCCGACGGACTGGACACCCTCAAGGACTTCGACGCCATCTACTTCGGCGCTGTCGGCTGGGAAAACGTCCCGGACCACATCAGCCTCTGGGGCCTGCGCCTGAATATCACGCAGAACTTTGACCAGTGGGCGAACATCCGTCCGGTGAAGTTCCTCCCGGGCGTCCAGTCCCCGCTGCGCAAGGCCGACACCACCGAGCTCGACTGGATTGTGGTCCGCGAAAACAGCGAAGGCGAGTACGCCGGCCTCGGCGGGCGGAACCTCAGCGGCCGCGGTCCGGGCAACGAGGTCGCCCTGCAGACCGCACTGTTCACCGAGAAGGGCTGCGAGCGCATCATGCGCTTCGCGTTCGATCTGGCCCGGACCCGCACGGTGAAGAAGGTCTCCTCCGTCACCAAGTCCAACGCCCAGCAGTACGGCATGGTCCTCTGGGACGAAACCTTCCAGCGTGTTGCCCTGGACTACCCCGATGTCGCCACCGAGAGCGTCCTGGTCGACGCGATGAGCGCCAAGTTCATCCTCCACCCGGAAGACCTCTCCGTGGTCGTCGCCTCCAACCTGAACGCCGACATCCTCTCCGACCTCGGCTCGGCCCTGGCCGGCAGCCTCGGCCTGGCGGCCAGCGCAAACCTGAACCCGGAGCGCCGCTTCCCGTCCATGTTCGAGCCGGTGCACGGCTCGGCCCCGGACATCGCGGGCAAGGGCATCAGCAACCCGATCGGCGCGATCGCCAGCGCAGCCCTGATGCTGGACCACTTCGGCCTGCACGAGGAAGCCCGCCGCGTCGAGGCCGCCATCGAAGAGGCAACCGGCGCCGGCCACCTGACCCGCGACGTCGGTGGCGACGCCACCACCGCGGACGTCACCGACGCCATCATCGAGGCCCTGGCCCGCACCCTGGCGGCCGTCTAACGCTTCCGTCTGCCGCTGCGGCGCACTGAAACGGACGACGGCACTGAAACGGACGACGCCGGCCGCGCGGCCGGCGTCGAACGCTACACACTGCACGGGGCGGCTGCGCCGAACTGGCACCCGCCCCGTGCAAACCCCCACACTTAAAGCATCTCCAGAGACATTCCACAATGAGGTAGGAATCATGGGACACATCACCACCGCGGGCACGGAAATCCCGGCCCCCAAGAAACGCTGGTACAGGCAGCTGTACTTCTGGGTATTGACCGGCATCGTCCTCGGCATTCTGGTGGGCTGGCTGGCCCCGGCCGCGGGCATCGCCATGGAACCGATCGGCACCACCTTCGTCAACGCCATGAGAATGCTGATCGGCCCGATCGTGTTCCTGACCATCGTCGGCGGCATCGCCAGCGTCGCGGATCTGAAGAAGGTCGGCATGACCGGGCTGAAGGCCTTGACGTATTTCCAGATCGGCACGATCTTTGCCCTGCTCTTTGGCCTGGTCGCCATCAACGTCTTCCGCCTCGGCGACGGCGTCAACGCAGACGCCAGCGCGATCAAGACGACGGACTCCGCGGCCAAACTCATCGACGCCGGCGCCCACCAGGAATGGTGGCAGTTCCTGACCCACATCATCCCCACCAGCGTTGTCGCGCCCTTCGTGGAAGGCGACATCCTCCAGATTATCTTCATCGCCGTGATCTTCGGCGTCGCGCTGAACGCCATGGGCAAGGTCGGGGCGCCCGTCCTGGACGGTGTCCAGCGCCTCACCGGGGTCATGTTCAAAATCCTGGGCTTCATCATGAAGGCCGCCCCGCTGGGCGCGTTCGGCGCGATGGCCTTCGCCGTCGGCAAGTACGGCGTCTCTTCCCTCTCCAGCATGGGCGGGCTGATCGCCCTCTTCTACGCCACCTCGATCCTCTTCGTCGTCGTGGTCCTCGGCTCCGTCATGGCTTTCCTGAAGCTGAACATCTTCAAGATGATCCGCCACCTCAAAGAGGAGTACCTGCTCATTCTGGGCACCTCCACTGCCGAACCGGCCCTCCCGGGCCTGATGCGCAAGCTCGAGCACGCCGGTGTGAAGAAGGAAACGGTCGGGCTCGTGGTCCCCACGGGCTACAGCTTCAACCTCGACGGCGCCGCCATCTACCTTTCGCTGGCCGCCGTCTACATCGCCCAGGCAACCAACACGAACCTGACCATCGGCCAGCAACTGGGCCTCATCGCGGTCATGCTGCTCACCTCCAAGGGCGCGGCAGGCGTCGCCGGCGGCGGCTTCATCGCCCTGACCGCCACCCTGTCCACGCTCGGCACCATCCCTGCCGCCGGCATCATGCTTATCTTCGGCATCGACAAGTTCATGTCCGAGTGCCGGGCCCTGGTGAACTTCACCGGTAATGCCGTCGCCACCTTGTTCATCGCCTGGTGGGACCGCACCCTGGACGCGGACCGCGTCCGCCGCGTCTTCAACGGCGAAACTGTTGAGCCGCTGCCCAGCGAGGACCCGGTCCTCCCGGACGGCTACGGCGACATCGACGATGACCTGATCGAATACGGCCACCACACGCACCCGGAGCGCACAGAAGCCGCCGATGCCGATTCGACGGCCAAGGACACCCGCCGCCCTGCCTACTCAGAAACCATCTGACATGTTCAACACCACCGCCCCGAAAACCGTGCGGACCCTCATCGCACCGGACAAGTTCAAAGGCAGCCTCACGGCCGGCGAGGTGGCCGACGCCCTGGCCGCAGGGCTCCGCGCCGGAGCCGGCTCCACCGGCGGGGCCGGAGCGGTCCACTGCGAGCTGCTTCCCCTGGCCGACGGCGGGGACGGCAGTGTGGACGCCGCCGTCGCCGCCGGCTTCACCCGGCACCGCCACACTGTCACCGGGCCCACCGGCCGGCCCGTCCCGGCCGGCATCGCGTTCGACGGCACCACCGCCGTCGTCGAGGTCGCCAACACCTGCGGCCTGGCGCACCTGCCGGCGGGCCAGCTGGAACCCTTGGCGGCCTCCAGCCGGGGCTTTGGGGAAGCGATCCTGTTCGCCCTCAGTCTCAACCCGGCCAGGATCGTCCTGGCGCTGGGCGGAAGTGCCAGCACCGACGGCGGCATGGGAATGCTCACCGCCCTGGGCTACCGCTTCCACGACGGCCGCGGCCGGCAGCTCCACGGCAGCGGAGAGTCACTGGCGCAGATCCACACCATCCGCCGGACCAGGTTCCCCGAACTGGACAGCACGGAACTCGTGGTCGCCAGCGACGTCCACAATCCACTGCTCGGGCCCGACGGCGCGCCGGCGGTCTTCGGACCCCAAAAGGGCGCCGGACCGCAGGACATTGCGGCACTGGAGCACGGGCTGGCGCACCTCGTCGCCACGTTGACGGACGCCGGGTTTGAGGACGCCGCCGAACTGACGCAGCGCGAGGGCGCCGGAAGCGCCGGCGGGATCGGCTTCGCGTGCATGCTGCTGGGCGCCAAGCAGGTCTCGGGCGCCGACTACTTCCTGGACCTGCTCGATTTCAACAACCGCAGGGACAGTTGCGACATCGTCATCACCGGCGAAGGCAGCATCGACGAACAGACCCTCGCCGGCAAGCTTCCCGCCGCCGTCGCCCGGAGGTCGGGAACCCGCCCGATCATCGCGGTGGCCGGCCGTTCCCTCCTCCCCCGGGAAAGGTGGTCCGAACTGGCGCTCACCCGGGTCTACACCCTGGCCGAGTACACCGACCAGG
The DNA here is from genome assembly GCF_056396505.1 of Arthrobacter sp. 05T410. Taxonomy (NCBI): domain Bacteria; kingdom Bacillati; phylum Actinomycetota; class Actinomycetes; order Micrococcales; family Micrococcaceae; genus Arthrobacter; species Arthrobacter sp. 05T410. The sequence continues at coordinate 54,907 of NZ_JBFTLP010000007.1, forward strand.
ACTCCGCCAAAGACCCCGGACTTTCCGCCGCCCTGCTGCAGAGGATCGGGAGGGACATCGCGGCAAGCCTGCTGTAGGCGCTAGCGGAATCTGGCCCCGCGGTCGTACTGCCTAATCGCGCTCTGGCTCGTCCCGCCCTGACTCTTCCCGCTCGGCGATCGCCTTCACGCTCTTCACCAGGCTGTCCCACATGCCCTTGGAGTGGTCGGCGTCCTCGGCGCTGGCGTTGTTGTCCTGGGCGAGCGTCAGTTGCGTGGCACCGGCTTGGTCCTCGAGCGTCCAGGTCAGCGTGTGGTAGTTCTCCGGCGCATCCGCCTGGCCGCTCAACGGGCTGAAGTGCGTGACAACAAGCCGCCGTCCGGGTTCAAACTCGAGGATGCTGCCCCTGTCCTCGTACTCCTTGCCGTCCCAGGTGCCCCGCCACAGGATGGGTCCGCCTACCGTCCAGTCGGTCACGAGTTCGGTGCCGAACATGAACTCCTTGGCGGCATCGGGATCGGTGATCACGGACCATACGCGGCTCGCGGGCGCCCCGATGGTGATGGTCGAGGTCGCCACATACATTCCAGGCATAGCTTCCTTTCCTCGCGGAGTCGCTCGGCGCCGGCAGCGCCCGGCACCGAGACTACTCCGCCGGGCGGAACGTGCGGAAGCTCCCTAGGCCGGGTAGATCGCGATGGCGGCGGCCTTGATGACGAAGTAGACGCTCATTCCGGGGATGAGGCCGAGGTCGGCTGACGCGGCCGGGGTGATGTCGGCGGAGAGTCGACCGGCACGGACACGGATCTGATCGCCGTGGGGCTCCAGGTCCGTGATGATCACTTGGAATGAGTTTCGCGGACTGCCGTGCTCTTCGGTGAGGAACACCGATACCGCCGAGGGCGGAAAGACCGCTACTCCGTCCTGCCCGGGCTCGATGGTCTCGTCCCGGTGGCCCGCGACGACCATGCCCTCGGCGGTGGTCACCCCGGCGTCGCTGACAGTCCCCGCCACCAGGTTCAGCCCGGCCAGTCCGGCGGCGAACCGGCTGCGCGGTTTTTCCAGGACTTCGCGGGTGGGGCCCTGTTCGGTGATCCGGCCGTCCTCGAGGACGATCACCCTGTCGGCCAGCATGAGGGCGTCGAGGATGTCGTGGGTGATGATGATGGCCCGGCGGCCGGCGAGGACGCGCTTGAGGAGCCGGCGGAGCAGCGGGGCGGCATGGATGTCGAGCGCGGCCATGGGCTCGTCCAGGAGTAGCAGGTCGGGGTCGGCGGCGAGGGCGCGGGCCACGGCCACCCGCTGGGCCTGTCCGCCGGAGAGCTGTCCGGGGCGCCGCGAGGCGAGGGAGTCGGCGTCGACTTCACTGAGCCAGTGCATGGCCGTTTCGCGGGCCGCTGCGCTGGAGGCGCCGGCGCTGCGTGGCCCGAACGCGACGTTGTCCAGTGCGCTGAGGTGCGGAAACAGGAGGGCTTCCTGGGCCAGCAGCGCCGTGCCCCGGGTGTGCGGGGCGCGCCAGATGTTGGTGTCCGCGCTCAGGTCGAAGAGGACTTTTTCGCCGATCGTGGCTTTGCCGGCATCGGGGCGCAGCAGGCCCGAGATGATCGAGAGGAGCGTCGATTTACCGGCCCCGTTGGGCCCGAGGATGGCGATTGTCTCGGCCGGTCCGAGGCTGAAGGAGACCTCGAAGCCCCGTGCGGCAAGGGTTGCGTCCAGCTGAAAGGTCACCGGAGTGCTCCTTCCGGTGCCACGCCAAGGCGCGGGCGCCGGTAGGAGAGCCCGACGACGGCCACCGCCACGGCGACCAGCAGGAGGGAGAGCGCGACGGCGGCGTCGGCGTCGGTTTCGCGTTGCAGATAGATCTCCAGCGGCAGGGTGCGGGTGACGCCCTGCAGGCTGCCGGCGAAGGTCAGGGTGGCACCGAATTCGCCCAGGCTGCGGGCGAAGGACAGAACGGCGCCGGAGGCCAGGCCGGGGAGCACCAGCGGGATGGTCACCCGGCGCAGCACCGTGCCCGGGCGCGCCCCGAGGGTCGCGGCGACCGCCTCGTACTTGTTGCCGGCGGTGCGCAGGGCGCCTTCGAGGCTGACCACCAGGAACGGCAGGGCAACGTACGTCTGGGCGAGGACGACGGCGGTGGTGGAGAAGGCGATCTGGATTCCGGCCAGTTCCAGGCTTTTGCCCAGCAGTCCCTGGCGGCCGAAGGTGTAGAGCAGGGCGATGCCTCCCACCACGGGGGGCAGGACCAGCGGCAGCAGGACGAAGGCCCGGAGCAGGCGCTGGCCCGGGAACGGGCTCCGGGCCAGGATGAGTGCGAGCGGCACGCCGAGGACGATGCAGGAGGCGGTGCTCGCCGCGGAGGTACGCAGGCTCAGGCCGAGCGCGGTGAGTGAGGATTCGGAGGTGATCAGCGGGATGAACTGGGACCAGTTGACCTTGGCGACCATTGCAACCAGCGGCAGCAGGACGAAGAGTGCCCCTGCTGCCGCGATGGCGTAAATCCATGCCGGGATGCCTGTGTACCCGGTGCCGCTGCGCCTGTGCATGCCGTTTACGGGGTGCCGAATCCGGCGTCGCTCAGCACCGTCTTGCCCTCGCCGCCGGTGACCGCGGCGATGAAGGCAGCGGCGAGCTCCTTGTTCTTGCTCGTGCCGACCGTGGCGATCGGGTAGGTGTTTACGGCCTGGTCCGACTCGGCGAAGGGGATGCCTTTGACCTTGTCTCCGGCGTTCCTGACATCCGTGACATAGACCAGCCCGGCGTCGGCCTCACCCGAGGTGACCTTGCCCAGGACATCCGTGACGGACGATTCCTCGCTGACCGGCGCCAGGGTGGTGCCGGTGGCTTTTTCGACGGTCTCGGCAGCGGCGCCGCAGGGAACCTGCGGTGCGCAGACCACCACCTTCACGCCCGGTTTGGCGAGGTCGGCGAAGGAGCTGATCGATGCCGGGTTGGACGGCGGAACCGCGATCTCCAGGACGTTCGTGGCGAAGTTGGCCGGGGCGCCGTCGATCAGTTCCGCATCGGTCAGCTTGGTCATGTTCTTGGTGTCGGCGGCGGCAAAGACGTCGGCCGGGGCGCCCTGGGTGATCTGCGTGACCAGGTCCGAGGAACCGGCAAAGTTCAAAGTGATTTTGGTGCCGGGGTTCTTCGCCTCGAAGTCGCTGGCCAGCTTGGTGAAGGTCGATTTCAGCGAGGCCGCGGCGTAAACGGTGATCGCTCCGGACAGCGTGGGGGTCTCACGGGCCCCGGCGCTGGAGTTGGAGCCGGTTCCGGCTGCCCCGGGCGTGCCGGCGGCACAGCCCGCCACGCCCGCGGCCAGGGCGCCGGCCGCCAGCAGTGCGGTGACGTGCTTGCGGGCAGTCCTCATATGATGCTCTTTCCGTGGGGCGTTTCGATGATGACGGTGGTGGCTTTGACCACGGCGGTCGCCACGGAGCCAAGCTCCAAGCCCAGTTCCCGGACGGCTTCGCTGCTCATCAGGGACACGACGCGGAAGGGCCCGCACTGCAGCTCAACCTGTGCCATGACTTTGTCAGCGGTGATGCCCGTGACCAGGCCGACGAACCGGTTGCGGGCGGAGCGGCCCACCTTGGTGGGGTCATCGGGAAGCTGTGCCTGGTCGCGGGCCAGGTGGGCAAGTTCCAGGCCCTCCACGGCCAGCCGGCCGGAGTCATCCTTGACCGGGGTCAGGATCCCATTCTCGGTCCAGCGCCGGACGGTGTCGTCACTGACCCCGAGAAAACGTGCTGCTTCGGAGATGCGGATTTTCGGCATGACTCCATAATCACCTATTTGCGGCAATTATGGGCATTCCTATCCGCAAATCAGTAAAGAATCCTCGTTTGGTGTCATCCGGGGCGCAGCCGGGTCCGGCACCAAGATCCTCGAACTCAAGCCGCATTTCGGGCCCGCCGGTGGCGCCGCCGCCGGGCGCCGCCCGCTGGCTGGTCACCAGGAGCGACGGCGGGTCGATTTTCCCGCCGCCCGGGACGATAATCGGAGGTGACCGGACAGCTTCTGCCGAGAGGAGCCGGCCGTGGCCCCCACCACCCTGCTGGCAGGATTCAGATCTGCGATCGCCGCCCTCACGCTGGGGGTGCTGCTGACCGGAACCGGCTGCTCCTCCGACAACCCCGCGGAAACCACGAAGATCACGCCGGCGACCAACGGGATCAACACCGTGGTCGGTCCGATGAAGCTGGCGGACATGCTCATCCTCTCCCACGGAGCGGACCAGCCCGGACGGATCATGGGCACGGTTTTCAACACGTCCGCCAAAGACGCGGTTGTCACCATCTCCGGCGCTTCCGGATCGACGGTATCGATTCCGGTCAAGGCCAACGGCGAAACGTCTTTGGTCCAGCCTCCGGCCATGATGCTGGACCCCACCACGGGATCCCCCGGGTCCCTGGTCACGGTCCGGGTGAGCGAGGACTCCACAGGTACGTCGGCCGAGCTGCAGCTTCCGGTCCTCGACTCCACGCTGCCCGAATACCAGTCGTACATGCCCGCGACGCCCGGATCCGGGGCTGCCTCCGGCAGCCCGTCACCCACGCTGCCCGGGAACACCACCACCCCATCCGGGACCGGGTCCCCCAGCCCCTCCCCCAGTCCGTAGCCCGAAGCCCGGCCCCAGGCGCCAGACAACAACGGATCTGGCCCCAAAGGTGGCACCGCCGGCGCAGGAGCAGGACAGGTCATAGGCAGGCAGGGCCGGTGAACGCCGTCCCTGCCTGTCTGGCAGCCGCGGCTCTGGCTAGGAGAAGCGTCCCGGCCGGAAGGTGGCCAGCATCGGGTGCTTCGTGCCGGTCATGATCTCGCCCGCGAGAAGTTCTCCTGCGATGAGGCCCAGCGTGGCCCCCGAGTGAGTGAAGGCCACGAAGCAGCCGGGCACTTGGCCGAGTTCGCCGAGGACCGGTTCGCCGTCGCCCGGGATGGGCTTGTAGCCGATCTTCCAGGAGGCCGGTTTGAGGTCGGGGTTGCCGCCGATGAGCTTGGATGCTTCATCGGCGAGTTCCTGGACCACGTCATCGGGGATGCTGAAGGAGCCGTCAGGGTGTTCGGCGATGTGCCCTTCATACCAGTCGTGGTCCAGGGCAAGGGTGTTTCCGGGGTTGGGCCGGACGGCGGCCCGGGGGGTGTTCAGCACGGCCTTCAGCTCGTGCTCGACGGGTTTGGTCAGCACCAGCATGGAGACCGGGGATCCGTTGGGGATCTTGACGCCGAGGGAGGCGACGACGGCGGGAGTTGCGGCACCGCATGCCACGAGGACAGCGTCTGACTCGTGGGTTTCGCCTGCGGCCGTCTCGATGCCGGTGGCCCGGCCGCCGTCGACCGTCACGGACACTTTGCCGGCGTTGAGTACGAGTTCACCGCCCAGGGCGTGGAACTCCTCCATCAGGAAGTCCACCAGATCGGGCAGGCTGACCCAGCCCTCACCGGGGTTGAAGATGGCGTTCTCCGGAACGGCATCCGGTTCGATGCCGGGGGTGGCCGAGGAAACCTGTGCGGGTGTCAGAAGCTTCGAGTCATAGCCGATGGATTTCTCGTAGTAGTGGCGGGCTTCCGTGGCGGCTTCCTGGCCGGCGGGATTCCACATGAGGCCACCGCCGAACTGCAGCCAGTCCCGGCCGGGGTCCGCGGCGAAGAGCGTGCGGTAGCGGTCCACGCCGGCGACCCGGAGCTGGTGGTACGGTGTGGACCGTTCTCCGGCGGAGTTCAGCCAGGAGAGCGAGCGGCCGGTGGCCTCGCTGGCGAGGCCGTGTTCGGTCAGGAGGATGACGGAGGCGCCGTCGCGGAGCAGGTGGACGGCCGTGGAGACGCCGAGGATGCCACCGCCGATGATGGCGATGCGCTTGGTTGAGGGCGTGGAGGACATGGGTCTGCCTTTCCTAAAGTAGAGGTATCTGGGGTGTCCGTGAGGGGCACTGGGAGCCGGTGTGCGGGCTATGCGAAGGCGCGGATATTTTGGATGACGCTCAGGACGTCGAGGGACTCTTCGGGGTCGACCGGAAGTGGGCCCTTGCCACGGAGGGCAGTCGCGAGCTCTGCATAGAACAGCGGATAGGCGCCGGGTTCAGATGCGACTGGCCGCAGGTCTCCGTCGACACCCACGGTCCCCCAATGGGTTTGGGGTTCGACGCCGTAGCCCGGGTCCGTGGGTATCGTTCCGGCCGCGAGGGCCGGTTCCTGGCCGTCCAGGCCCCACTTCGTGTAGCCGGACTGGGAGCCCAGGACGTGGAAGCGTGGGCCGACCTGCGCCGTCATGCCGTTCATCCACAACCGTGAGCGGACCCCGGATTCGTGGAGCAGGGACACGAAGGCCTCGGTGTCGGCACCGGCCGGATCCGGGCCGCGGTTCGCCGTTTCGCCGTAGCTTTCGGTCACCGGGCCAAAGAGCTGGACGGCCTGGTCGATCAGGTGGGCACCGAGGTCGTTGAGGATGCCGCCGCCATCGGGCACGGCGGCGGTGTCCCGCCAGTTTCCGAAGCCCTCCGGCCGCCACCATTCGAAGCGCGACTCGAAGCTGCGGACCTCGCCCAGCGCTCCTTCCCCGATAAGCTTCTGAAGCGTCAGGAAATCGGCGTCCCAGCGCCGGTTCTGAAATACCGTGAGCTGCACGCCGGCGTCGGCCGCTCGGGAGATGAGCTCCTGCCCCTGGCCCGGTGTGGTGACGAACGGTTTGTCCACCACCACGTGGAGGCCATGGGCGATGGCCGTTGCGGCGAGGTCGAAGTGGGTCAGCGGTGGCGTTCCGAGGACCACCAGATCGAGGTCACCGGACAGCGCAAACAGGTCCTCCGGCGTCGGGACGATCCGGGTGTCCGGGTAGAGCCTTGCCGCCTCCGAGGCGCGGTCCTGATCCGCCGTGACGATCACGTCCAGCGAGTAGTTGGCATCCGCCGCGATCAGCGGTGCGTGGAAGACTTTGCCCGAGATGCCGAACCCCACGACGGCGGTGCGGATGGGTGCTGCCGCGGTGTTTCCCTTCAGGGTCTCCATCAGAGCACTTCCGAGAGGAATCGCTGGAGGCGTTCGCTTTGCGGGTTGTCGAAGAGGTCGGCGGGCGTGCCGGACTCGACGACCTCGCCTTCGTCCATGAAGACAACCTGGTCGGCGACTTTGCGGGCAAAACCCATCTCGTGCGTGACCACCAGCATGGTCATGCCGCGGCGGCCCAGGCCTGCCATGAGGTTCAGCACGCCCTTGACCAGTTCCGGGTCCAGGGCGCTGGTGGCCTCGTCGAAGAGCATGACTTCCGGTTCCATGGCCAGGGCTCGGGCAATCGCGACGCGCTGCTGCTGTCCGCCGGAGAGGTCGCGGGGGCGGTGGTCGGCGCGTTCGGCAAGACCGACCTCGGCTAGGCGGCGCCGGGCGCGTTCCCTGGCTTCGGCCTTGGGCATGCCCTTGACGCTCCAGAGGGCCAGCGCCACGTTCTCGAGGGCGGTGTGGTCCGGGAAGAGGTTGAAGTGCTGGAACACCATGCCGATGCGGCTGCGCAGGAGGTCCGGTTTGACCTGCAGGGCGCTCTCGCCGGCCAGGAGCACGTCCCCGCTCTTGGGTTCGTGAAGCCGGTTGACGCCGCGCAGGAGAGTGGATTTGCCGGAGCCGGAGGGCCCGATGATGCAGGTGGTGGTGCCCGGGGCGACGTTGAGGCTGACATTGCGGAGCACCTCGACGTCGCCGTAGGCCATGGTCAGGTTCTGCAGTTCCAGGCTGGAGCCGTGGAACGTCTCGATGTCCGGGACTGATTCTTTGGCATTGCTGGCGGTGTTGGTGCTGCTTGCGGTGTTGCTGGCGAGGCTCATGTGTTGCTCCCGGTGGTCAGCGGTGAAGCCGCGGCGAGTTCTTTGACTTCCTTGAGACCGCTGCTGGGTGCGGCGGGGCGGCGTCGGCCGGTGCGGAAGCGGTTATCGAAGTAATTGACCAGATGGGTCAGCGGAACCGTGATCAGCAGGTAGAAGATGCCGGCCATGACCAGGGGCGAGAGGTTGCCGGAAAGCACGGCGGCGTCCTGGCCCACGCGGAAGAGCTCGCGTTCCGTGACCAGCAGGCCCAGGAAATAAACCAGCGAGGAGTCCTTGACGATCGCGATGAACTGGTTCACCAGCGCTGGCAGGACCCGGCGGACTCCTTGCGGAACCACCACCAGGGCCATGGACTTCGCGTAGCTCATGCCCAGCGCGCGGCAGGCCTCACCCTGGCCTTTGTCCACGCTCTGGATACCGGCGCGGAAGATCTCCCCGATGTAGGCGCTGGCGATCAGGCTCAGGGCGATGATCCCCAGGGGGTAGGGCGAGGGACCGAAGATCGATTGGCTGAAGCGGGCGAAACCCTGGCCGATCAGCAGGATGGTCAGGATGGCGGGGAGTCCGCGGAAGAGGTCCGTGTAAATCCGGGCCGGAACCCGAAGCCACCGCGAGGGAGATATCCCCATCACGGCGACGACCATGCCGAGGGCAACGCCGATGATGGTCGCCGCAACGGAGATGATGAGGGTATTGAGGAGACCGACTCCCAGAAGCTGGGGCAGGACCTCGGCCATTGCGCCGAAGTCGAAGAAGGTGCGGGTGATGGTGCTTAACCAGTCCATGGTTGCTCTCAGACGTAGATAGCTTGTGGAACCCGGCGGGCCGCGCAGTGCGGCCCGCCCGGTCAGGTGGCAGCCGGGCTATGTGCCGACGTGCCGATGGTTCGGTGCCTGTTGGTTGCCGGCCGCTTACTTGCTGGGCCGTTTACTTGCTCGGCGCAGGCGTTGCCGTCGGCTCAGCTTTCGGCAGGTACTGCTCGGGCATCGGGGAGCCCGGGAACCACTTCTGGTAGAGCTTCTTCCAGGTGCCGTCCTCCATGGCTGCGGCAAGGCCCTTATTGAGGGCGTCCTTGAAAGCGGTCTTGCCCTTGGCCACGGCGAAGCCGGCGGGAGCGTCGAAGGACGGGATGTCCGCGGCGCTGATCAGCCCGTACTGCGTTTCATAGGCCTTGGCGGCCTCGTAGTCCAGGAAGTGTGCATCAACGGATCCACTGTTGACGGCGGCGATCGCGGTGTTGTTGTCCGGGAAGCGCACCAGGCTCGCGGAGGTGAAGTTCTTGACCGCGTAAGCCTCCTGCAGCGTTCCCTGCACGACGCCGAGACGCTTTCCGCCGAGGCCGTCGGCGCCGGTGATGCCCGAGGTTTTCGTGGTGATGACGGTCAAGTAGCCGGCCAGGTAGCCATCGGAGAAGTCGACGGTTTGTTTGCGCTTGTCAGTGATGCCGATCGCCGCAACGCCGGCGTCGAACTGGCCGTTGGAGACGGCCGCGAGCAGCCCGGAGAAGTCCTGTCCGGTGAAGACGACCTTGTCCACTCCGGCGCGGTGGGCGACGTCTTTGAAGAGCTCGACGTCGAAGCCGGTGAAGTTACCCTGGGCGTCGGCAAAGGTATAGGGCTTCGAATCACCCAGGCTGGCAACGCGGATGGTGCCGGCTTCAATCAGGCCGTAGGGGTTGTCCGCCGGCGAGGACGAGGCGGATGAGCTGCCTCCGCAGCCGGAGAGTGCCAGGACCGCGGCAACAGCAGCGGCGATGAGCGCCCCGGGGCGCATTTTGTTTCCTGTGTTCACAGCGTTTCCAATCGTGGGGATGAGCAGCGGGGCAGGCAGGCAGTGGGCCCCGTGGAGTGGCACTTTATCGATGGAAGTCTTGCTGAGTCCGGTCTCAGTCCCTAGGATTGAGACCGGACTCACATCGATTGCTAGAAATGTAATCGAAGCCACATCAGGCGTCAAGGGTCCGCTACGAAAGGCCGTAATGAATAGTGATGCTTCCCGGCGCCGCGATGTCACTGTCGCCGACGTCGCCAAAGCAGCCCAGGTTTCCAAGGCCCAGGCCGCCCGCGCCCTGGGCAACTACGGGGCCGTGAGCGACGACGTGCGTGAGCGGGTGCTGGCTGCCGCCGAGGAACTGGAGTACCGGCCCAACGAGCTCGCCCGCAGCATGAACACCGGGAAATCGCACACCATCGGGGTGGTGGTCGGCGACATCGAAAACCCCCATTTCGGCCTGGCCACGCGGGGCATTACGGATACCGCCAAGCGGAGTGGATTCAATGTCATCCTGATCAATACGGACGAGGATACCGAGGCGGAAATCGACGCCGTCAGGGTGCTCCTCGACAAGCGCGTTGACGGCCTGATCGTGGCACCCGCGTCTTCCGTGGAAACGCAACATTTACGGCGCGTTTACGAATCCGGCCGTCCGCTGGTCCTTTTGGACCGCAAGGCGCCAGGGCTCGACGTCGACACCGTGGCGGTGGACATGGAGGACATCTCCCATGAATCCACCAGCTATTTGCTCAAGTCCGGCCACCGGAGGATCGCCTTCGTCTCCACGCTGAAAACAGCCGGGCCGTACCACGACGGCATGCAGCTGGACTCGTCCCAGATCTCGGACCGGCGCGACGGCATGAAACGCGCATTCGAGGAGGCGGGGCTGGACCTGCCCGTCGATCTGATCCGCCTCAACGCCGGCGACGACGAGTCCATCAAGAAGATCACCCGCGAGCTGGTGCAGCGCCCTGACCCGGCGACGGCGATCATCGCCTCCGACGGGCTGATCGGCCTCAGCGTGGTGGAAGCGATCCACGAGCTCGGCCTCTCCATTCCGGGTGATGTCTCCTTCCTCATGTATGACGACTTCGCCTGGACGCGCCTGACCACGCCCCCGCTCACGGTTATCGCCCAGCCTGTCTACGACATGGGCGTAGCGGCCGCGTCAGCCCTGATCCGGCAGATCGAAGGCCGCAAGGCACCGGCGGCCGCACCGACATTCACGGCCGCACTGATCCGCCGCGGCTCGGTCGCGGCCCCGCGGGCGGCCCGCGAGCACACTTAGTCCGCTTGCGGGCGCCATTGGGCGCCTCGACCCAAAGGACAGGGCTTAGTTCTCTGGCGCGGTCCCGGGCCGGCGGATTAACTTGAACTGCAGGGGAACGTTTAGTGCAATCGGCGGAGGGAGCGTGATCCCTGTGGGCGGACCCACCCGGCTGCTGGAATCGGGCCACCCTCACGCGGCGCCCACGGAAACGGGCGCCGATCCGTCATGGAGCTGACGGTCATTGTCCTCATCACCGCCCTCCTGTTCGCGTGGGCGCTGGTGTCGGCGCGGCTGCAGCAGGCGGACCTGACCGCTCCCATTGTGTTCACCGCTGTCGGCGCAGCCCTGGCCTGGTCCGGGCTGGTCAGCGGCCCGTCGCCCCTGGCGAGTATCACCCCGGTTGTCGAGGTCACCCTGGTGTGGGTGCTCTTCTCCGACGCCGCCCGCTTGCCGCTCCAGCAATTGCGCCGGGACGTGAGCCGCTACGTGCGGCTGCTGGGAGTCGGCCTGCCGCTGACGATTGTGTTCGGGTGGGCCCTGGCCGCCTGGTTCTTTCCCCAGTTCGGGTTCTGGCTGGCCCTCCTCGTCGGCGCTGCGCTTGCCCCTACCGACGCCGCACTCGGAATACCCGTGGTGACGAATCCGGCGGTGCCGTCGCGGATCCGCCAGCTGATCACGGTCGAAAGCGGCCTCAACGACGGCATCGCCACCCCGGTCGTCATGCTCGCCATCGCCGGCGCGGCTGCCGCAGCAGGCCTGGAGAGCGCCGAAGGCCCAGGCAGCGCGGCCATGGAGCTGCTCATCGGCGCCGGCGTCGGCGCAGCGGCCGGCGCCGCGGGCGGGTGGCTGCTCCAGCTGGCCCGCCGGCGCGGGACCGCAACCGAGGACTTCGCCGGCATCGGCGTCCTGGCCCTGAGCCTGCTCTCCTACAGCGCCGCACTCGCGGTGGGCGGCAACGGCTTCGTCGCCGCGTTCTGCGCCGGGCTGGCGTTCGGCACCTGCGCCGGGGAACGGGGGCCGGCCGAACTGGCCTTCGTTGAGCAGATGAGCGGCCTGGTGTCCCTGCTCGTGTGGCTGGCCTTCGGAGCCATCACCGTGCCGATCATGCTGGAGCACTCCCTCCCCCTGACCGTCGCCTATGCCGTGCTCAGCCTCACGGTGGTGCGGATGCTGCCGGTAGCGCTGGCCTCAATTGGCGCCGGCCTCGACCGGAATACCGTCCTGTTCGTGGGCTGGTTCGGCCCGCGCGGACTGGCGTCCCTGGTGTTCGCGCTGCTGGCGCTGGAAGCCCTTGGACCAGTGTCCGATCAGGCTGTGGCCGTCATCGCCGCCACCGTACTGCTCAGCGTCCTGGCCCACGGCTTCAGCGCCGCACCGCTGGCTGCCCGCTACGGACGGGCCGCTGCCGCAGCGGGACCGGAGCCCGGCGGACCGGTGCCGGTCTCTCCGGCCCCCGCCCGGGGGCTGAGTCGCATGCACATCCACCCTCCGCATTTTCGGTCGAAGCGGTCCCGTCCCTAGACCGCACTGAACCGTCCGCGCTGGACTCGGGTGCCGTCGTCGCCGTTCACGTTCCGCCGCAGCGGGCTGTGATGAGTCTCACGCGTAAATTTCGCCATCTGGCTTGAGCAGCCAGCGCGGCGCTGTGCACTATGGAAAGGCAAGGCAGGGACTGCGACGTTCCTGCCGGTGCAGCCTGACGATTTCCCGCGACGTTCCGCGTCCGCAGTAAACGCCGGGCACCCATCCTGGTGGACGCAATGAGGCCAAACCGGTGAGCTCGCAGAGCTGCCCACGGTCTCAGGCGTTCCTGGTTTGGCCCCTACGGCGGCTCCGCATCGGTGCGGCAGCCGGACATCCGGATTCATGAAATGGAAGCACTGAACAATGACGTTTGAAACTGCCAACTCTGTAACCCACAAGCTCTGGGACCGCTCCACCATGCACCACGAGCTGGACGCACTGGTCCACGAGCTCTCCGAGCGCCACAACACCGCCAAGAGCAACATCGCGGTCCACGCCAGCGGCCCGAACACCTTCACCCTCAGCCTGAACCACGGCGCCTAAAGCCCGGGTTCCAGGCAGCAAGGCCGAACGACGACGGCGGGACCCACGTCCCGCCGTCGTCGTTCGGCGTTTAAGCCCGCGGATCAACCGGCGCCCACGGCCCCGCGCATTTCCGTCTTGACCCGGTACATGTCCTGATCTGCGGCCAGCAGCAGGGCCGTGGCCAGTTCTTTGTGCGCGGCCGGATCAGCGTCCGCCGGGACAGCCGTTTCCGCCTGGCCAACGGACATGCCCAGCCTGAGCTCGCTCCCCGCGATGGTGATGGCGCCGGCCAGGCAGCTCCGGACGCGCTCCGCAACCGCCTCGAGCTCCGCCGCGTGCTCCAGCCGAGGGATCAGGACAACGAACTCGTCCCCGCTGTAGCGTGTGACGGTGTCCGCGCCGCGCACGGCCTGGGAGAGCATCAGCGCCACGTGTTCCAGGACCTGGTCGCCGGCCGCGTGGCCCAGGGTGTCGTTGACCTGCTTGAACTTATTGACGTCGCAAAAGAGCACGCCGACGCGGTTCCGCTGTTCGCCGGCGCTGGCCAGGGCCCCCAGCAGGTTTTCCTCGAGGTGCCGCCGGTTCGGTAGGCCGGTCAGCGGGTCATGCAGCGCCCGATGGTGGGCTTCCCGCAGGAGCGCGGCGCGGTCCGCCTCGGCATCCTCGAGTTGCCGGTGAGCGCTGGCCAGTTCGCGCTCATACCGCCGCCGCTCGGGGGCAGCGAAAAAGATCATCAAATCCCTCGGTTCTGCCCCGTCCACGGTCCGGGTGACGGACAGCAGGACGGGCCTGCGCTGCCCGTCCTGTCCCAACAGCTCGATCGAGAGTTCGGCGAGGTGCCCGTCGCGTTCCAGCTTCGGCCCGGCGTGCGTCCGGTACATCAGCCTGTCCCCGGCCGGCATGAGGTCCAGGAGGCGGGTGCCGTCGAGGCCGCCTTCGGGGATTCCGGTCCAGGCGCACAAGGTGGCGTTCGCGGCCAGGATGGTCCCGTCGGTACCGGCAACGATGTAGCCGGCGGGCGCCTGGTGGAAGAGCTGCCCGTAATCGACGGCCGTGGTGCTGGTCCGGGTCATGCCGGCTTCAGGAATTCGAGGATGGCGGCAGACGTTTCCTCCGGCGCGCTGCTTTGCGGGAAGTGGCCTGTGGCCGCAAGCCGGACCAGGGTGCTGTTCGGGAGCGCGTGTTGCAGGTACGTTCCCACGTGGTCCGGCGTGACGACGTCGTCGGTGCTTTGCAATACCAGCACCGGGATGGTGACCTCGCCGAGCAGGTGCCGGACATCGGAAAGGAACGCCACCCGGGCAAAGTCACGGGCAACCCGGGGGCTGATCCGCCCGAAGCTGCCCTGGATCTCATGCTCGAGTTCGGGAGCGTGCGGCGTATTCATGTAGACCGGGGCCATCGACTCGGCCCAGACCACATAGTTGGCATCCAGGGATTCGAAGACGTCGTCGATGTCCTGCCGGGTGAACCCTCCCACGTAGCCGTCCTCGGGGTGGTCAAGATAGCTCGGCGAGGCCGTGACCAGCACGAGCCGGCCGAACCTGCGCCCTGCGTCCCGGGCGGCCGCGCTGACGGCCATCATGGACCCGACGCTGTGGCCGATGAGGGTCACGTCCTGCAGGTCGAGTTCGCCGCAGACTTCCACCAGGTCATCGACGTAGGCGTCAAGGGTGGAGTAGGTGGCCGAATCGTAGGCGGACTGGTCGGAGCCGCCGGAGCCCACATGGTCCAGCAGAACCACCCGGTAGCGGTCGGTGAACCGGGGCAGAATCTTGCCCCACATGCTCTGGTCGGTGCCGAACCCGTGGGCGAACACCAGCGCCGGGCCGTCTTCTGGCCCATGCACCTGGACGTTGTTGCGCGCTGCCGCACCGGACATCATCGGCCAACCTGCTCTTCCAATTCACACATGGACCCACCTATCGAGACCGACGGCTGCACAATTCGTCCGGGCCTCGGGCCCAGAAAGATCCGTCCGGCGCCTGCAGGCGCCGCCCCACGAAAATTCCCATATTACAAGGATGTATTTCGACGACGTGGATCCATCTTAGTCCGGTGGGCCGCGGGCCCGGACCCGCGTCTTCGCAGGTCACGCGGGGTTTCTGGCGGGGATGCTTACAGTCGAAAACTGGCCGTAGCAAGCTGTTACTGCGCGCGCGGCCGATCCCGGACACACGTATGGACCTCCTGTTCCCGCCAGGCGGTCCGGCACACGACGGCAACTGGGCAACGAAGCGGGCACCTCTGGCCCGCGCCGCCCTCCTGCTGGCACACTGAGCCGATGAGTGATCCCCTCCCCCAGTCCCGGCGGCCTGGCATCCGTGCCGCGATGTTCGTGGACTTCGACAACGTCTATACCGGCCTGATGGCCTTGGACCCGGCGGCCGCGAAGAGATTCGCCGAGGACCCCAAGCACTGGACGGAGGCGCTGGCCGCCGGCGGCGCGGGCGAAGAATCCCGGCGCTTCCTGATCCGCAACTGCTACCTCAATCCGGTGATCTACTCCAAGTACCGGCCGTACTGGACCCGCGCGGGCTTCCGCGTGATCGACTGCCCCTCCCTGACGCAACGGGGCAAGTCCAGCACCGACATCAACCTGGTGCTGGACGCAATGGATGCCCTGGCCGGCGCGGCACATATTGAGGAGTTCTTCGTCGCGTCTGCCGACGCCGACTTCACCTCGCTGGTCCAGCGGTTCCGGGCGGCCGACCGCATGACCACCGTCATCGCTGCCGGCGCCGTGGCGTTCGCATACCGGGAGATGGCGGACAGCGTGGTGGAGTCCCACGACTTCGTGGCAATCCTCAACGGGACCGCGGCCGGCATCCCCCGCCTGGTCCCGTCCGCCGGACTTGGCACACCGCTCCGCACCGCCCAGGGCACTCCCGGGTCCGCGACGTCGGCCGCCGACGAGGTCCGGGCCCTGGTGCAGGCCGCGCCGGGTCCGGTCACGGGAGCGGTCGCGGCGCACCGGGCCCTGACCGCGGACCCGTCGCTGAAGACCGATTGGGGCGGGCACGGCAAGTTCGGGGCCTGGATCGCCCAGATCGGCCAGGGCGTCCAATACTCGTCCACGCCGTCGCCTGGCTGGGTGTGGGACGCGAAGCGGTTTTCCCCGGAGCCCTCCTCGCTGGCCTCCGACGCCCGGCCCGCGATCGAGGAGCAGGTCACCCGGGTCACGGACGTTCCGGCGCTGTCGGCAGAACAGTTCAGACAGGTCTTCCTGTCCCTGGCGGCGAAGCTGCGCGACCACTCGGGCAACCGCAGCGAATTGGCACGGTCCGTCCGGGACGACTGCGTGGCAGCCGGGCAGCCGGTGTCCCGCTCGGCCGTCAACTTCGTGATCCAGGGCGTGGTGTACGCCGGCGGCTCCCTCGCAGCGGAGATGTCAGCGCCGGAACTCGCTGCCGCGTGGACCAGAAACGTGGAAGAGCTGTGCCGGCTGGCCCTCATGGAGTTCGACGACGCCGAAAAGCTCGCGCTCAGGCGCTGGGCCGGCGGCGGGCTGCTGGAGTCCGGCGCCGGCGGCTCCCGGGCGTAGCGAACCTCCCGCCGTCGTGGGCTTGCGCTGGGTGCCAAACCGATCAACAGTGTGATCTATCTACAACGGGTACTAACCAAACGAATTCGGAAAGGAGCTGGAAATGCCCAACGACCTTACGGAGCTGGTCAGCGTCCGGTACATGGTGGCCGACGTCGATGCCGCGGTCGACTTCTATACAACGCATCTCGGATTCACCGTCAGGATGAGCGCCGCGCCGGCGTTCGCAGACGTCACCCGCGGCCGGTTGCGGCTCCTCCTGAGCGGGCCGGCCAGCTCGGCAGGCCGTCCCATGCCGGACGGCACGGTGCCCGTCCCGGGAGGCTGGAACCGCATTCACCTCATCGTGGGCGATATCGCGGCCGAAGTGGAGCGGTTGCGCGCCACGGGCGTCTCGTTCCGGAACGACATTGTCAAGGGCCCGGGCGGACAGCAGATCCTGCTGGAGGACCCGTCCGGGAACGTTGTCGAGTTGTTCCAGCCCGCCGGCGAATAGCGGCCGTTTAACACGCAAGCGGACGACGGCGGGATTTCTTTTCACCGAGGTCGCCTAGCTGGGCTCCCGTTCCTGTCTAATGGGGAGCCCAGCTGCGCTTGGGTCCGGCTGACGGAAGATCTGAGGAGATCTCCCGGAGCGGGGACATCTTCGCTACGGCTTCAGGACCACCTTGATGCAGCCGTCTTCCTTTTTCTGGAAGATCTCGTAGGCGGCCGCGGCACCGTCGAGGTCGACCTCGTGAGTCTTCAGGTCCATGACGCCGAGCGGGTCTGCGGAATCTTCCACGAGCGGGAGCAGCTCGTCCGTCCACCGGCGGACGTTGCACTGGCCCATCCGGAGTTGGATCTGCTTGTCGAACATGCTCAGCAGGGGCATGGGGCTCGCTGTACCCCCGTACACCCCGCTTAGCGAAACGGTGCCTCCCCGGCGCACGGAGTCGATCGCTGCATGGAGAACCGTCATGCGGTCTACACCCGCAGTCTCCATGGCCTTCTTTGCCAAGGCATCCGGCAAGAGCCCCACCGCATTCTGCGCAAAGGCGCCGACGGGCGAATTGTGCGCTTCCATGCCGACGGCGTCGACGACCGCGTCGGGGCCCCTTCCATCCGTCATATCGCGAAGCTGGTCGCTGACGTCCTTTGTGAAATCGATCGTTTCCACCCCGTGCCGCTCGGCCATGCGGCGGCGTTCCGGAACCGGCTCGATGGCGATGACGCGCTGACCCAGGTGTCGACCGACGCGGCTGGCGAACTGCCCCACCGGGCCGAGACCAAAGACCGCCAGGGTGCCGCCGGCGGGGACGTCGGCGTATTTCACTCCCTGCCAGGCGGTGGGAAGAATATCGGAGAGGTAGAGGTACCGCTCATCAGGCAGTTCGTGCCCGACCTTTATCGGCCCGTAGTCGGCGTGGGGCACGCGCAGGTATTCCGCCTGCCCACCGGGGACCGAACCGTAGAGCTCGGAGAACCCGAACAGGCTCGCCCCGCTGTTGTGTGCATGGACCTGGGTGGTTTCACACTGGGACTGCAGCCCCTGTTTGCACATCCAGCAATGGCCGCAGGAGATGTTGAAGGGGATGACCACCCTGTCGCCCGGCTTGAGGTTCCTGACCTCGGAGCCGACCTCGTCAACGACGCCCATGGGTTCGTGCCCCAGGATGTCGCCGGCCTTCATATAGGGGCCAAGGACCTCGTACAGGTGGAGGTCCGAGCCGCATATGGCCGATGAGGTGATCCTGACGATGGCGTCCGTCCCCTTCTCAATGACCGGATCCGGAACCATCTCCACGCTGACCGACCGCTTTCCCTGCCAGGTAAGTGCCCTCATATTCGCTCCTTCAGTCGCAACCAATTTAGTAAGTCTACTGATCAATAAGATCATTCCTTGTTCGCGCCCGGATGGGAAGGAGCGTCGGGCTGAGTCCTACGAGGACGGCGACTTAGATGGTCGGACCGGCTGGCGATGAGCTCGTTCGAAGGGCGGGTGCCCGCGGCTGAGGGCAGGGTGCGGTCACGGCCTGGCATCCGCCCTGGCCGCCCGCCCCAAATAGCCGCCCGGCGGCTCAGCGGCACCTTCGCACAAAGCGGACGACGGCGGGACTCCCGGCCGTCGTCCGTTGCGTTTGGTCTCGTTTACCTACAATGCCGGCGCTCGAGTGGTTGTGACGATTTCGGCTGCGTCCGTGCTCGCTATTATGCGAGCACCGCCGCCACTGCCACCGCCACCGCCGCCGCCGCCCTCGTTAGTCAGAACATCGTTAATTGCGTCCCAAGCGCGACCGGTGAGGTCCTTAGCCGCGTCCCATATACCCGACAGACTGAACGCAGCTGCGTCAAACCCAGGGCTCGCTGTCCTTGAGACCACGAGATCTGGCGTCTTGCGTTCTGCATCGCATTCGGCTGTTAACAGTGCTGCCCGACCGTGCACCATTGCACGAATTCGATCGCTCTGGCCGGACGCTAGAGGTTCAGATGTAAAAACACCGGGCGCGTCTGCAACCGGCTTTAAGGAATTGCTAATCATTTTCTCTCCGTTGATCCCCAGATTCGGAGCTGTCTAACAGACGCGGAAACACGAGCTTCGGCGTAAGTGATATTCCGCAGCAGCCTAAAATTTGGCGCGGGAATAATCGGCACACATACATATTTTCGGCAGGTCAGAACTTTGAGTTATCCCCCCATCATTGACTTTCACTCGTCATGGTCCTCGCAGGAGACGCGAAAGTCAACGGGCTGTTTACACGTGATTCCGCGCGGAAGTTTTAACCAAAGCAACTCGCGAGGCAAAGCACCGGAACCGGGCCGCCGCTCCCCCGAAAATCAATCGGCTATCGATCTTTGGGGCGATGTTCAAGGGAGGTTTGTGGTGGTTATGATTCGGTCATGCCGAACCCGCGATTGTCTCTCGCCCTAGAACGGATTGGCCCTGGAGACTGGGAGATATTCGAATCGTTCGCGTCGGAGTTCTTAGCCGTCGAATATCCGACCCTGCGGACGATGGCAGCTCCGAACGGAGACAAGGGTAGAGACGCCGAAATATTCACGATTGATGGGGTGCCAAAAGTTGCATTTCAGTACTCTGTCACGGCAGGTTGGAAGTCGAAAATTGCGAGCACGCTGGACACCCTCAAGAAGAATTTTCCTTCGGTCAGCACCATGATCTACCTGACTAACCAGGTGATTGGTCCGGCTGCCGATGAACTCAGGGAAGAGTCTCGACGTGATCGGAATATAACCGTAGACATCCGGGACCGGTCGTGGTTTGTGGACCGCGAGAAGTCCTATCCGCAACGACGAGTGGCCAGTGAAGAGCTGGCTCAGCGATTTGTGGATCCGCTCCTGTCCAAACGAGGGGTCCTCGAAAGAATATCGACCTTGACCGCCGATGAGAGCAAGGTCGCGGTGCTGCACTTGGCTCTCGACGGCGAAGATCAGGCAACCGATCAGAGTCTTACCAAGAGCTGCTTCGAGTCATTGGTCTTGGCGGCGCTTCACGATTCGAACACATACAACAGGCTCAGCCTTAGCGAAATCAAAGATGGCGTCGCCCTCCGCATGCCCGTGGGGAAGCGAGGGCAGGTCGATGCTCTGACCCTGAGCGCATTGAACCGCCTGTCTCGGAAGGGCCCCATCAAGCAACACAAATCAGCGTCCGGGGCCGAGGACACGTACCATCTCAGTTTTGAGGAGGCCAAGAGGATAAATGATCAGACGGCCAAGTTCCTTCTTGATGAAGCTGCCCTCGATGCGAAACTCATTGCGGCGGTTCGAGCCGTCGAAGCACCGAAGGCACTGAGCGAAGCACAGTTGACCGAGATTTCTCGGGAACTGCGAACAGTCTTGGAAGAAACACTCCTGGAACGAGGTGAGTCTTTTGCCGAAGCCGTGGAAACAGGAGCACCGTTCCAACTCAGCCCTGTAGCCATAGCGGACCGAATCACAGCAAATGGTGGCATCCGTGAGCTCAGTTCTGATGCCGCGGCCGCGGCCATAATGCACCTACTGGAACAGCCTTCGCCGCAAACACAGTCGCATCTTCGGCGACTAGCCGACGCATACACGCTTTTCGCGTTCCTGAAACAAACCCCGGACGTCCAGAAAGTCGTGCTCAACGTCTTCAGTGAAGGCGACATATGGATGGACACCACCGCGATCCTGCCCCTTATCGGAGAGAGCCTGGTAGACGATCCGGAAGAGCGCCACTTTACGATTCTGATGCGCGCAGCGGTCGACGCAGGGTTGCTCCTATATGTAACGGACGGAGTCGTTGAAGAAGTTGAAAGACACCTCAACCTGGCGGTTGCTTATGGTCACAACAGAACGTCGACTTGGTCAGGAAGAGTGCCCTTTCTTTATTCGGCCTTCGTGCTCTCGGGCCGACCGGAGACCGAATTCCTGGACTGGCAACGGAACATCTGTGGACGAGAACAGCCGTTGCAGGACGTCAGCGACTACCTTGCCGACGAATTCTCTATCGAGACCAAGAGTCTTCTTGAGCACTCGAATGCCGCATCGACCGAACTCAGGGGTGCAGTTCAGGAACTATGGAATGAGACTCACGAGAGAAGGCGTCAACGAGGTGACTACGGAGCCGAGCAAGGGACGCGGTCTCGTTTGGTTGCCCACGACGTCGAAAACTCAGTCGGCGTCATCGAGTATCGGCGGACGATTGGACCATCACCCATGGGCTACCTTGCATGGTGGCTGACGTTCGACAGAACAGCCATGAAGATGAAGGACCACCTCCGGGAGCGCCTTGGCCCGCAAGCGCCTGCGTCGCCGGTGTTGAGCCCGGATTTCCTCACTCAATTGCTTCGGTTGGGCCCGCTCCGCACCGCCATCGAACAGGATCTGAGAGTGCAGCTACCCCTGCTCACGGACATGAGCGTCAATCACTACGCTCCGCAGGCTCTGCTCGATTTAGCCAGGGAAACGCGAGAAAAGTCGTCGAGCCAGAATGAACGGGTAGTGCGTCGCGAAGTCCGCGACGCGGTGAACCGCGCAAGGCAGCAGATGGGGCCCGCGGCGGTCGGCGGCGTTCGAGCCATGGAGGATCGAATTTCAGCTTCCATCAGACGACAGTCACCCGGATGAATCCCGCCGGCGGACGCACATAACCGGCAGTCGGACGGCAGCCAGGACTGCTGATAGCGGAATGGTTTCGCTCCGATCTGGGCTGCCGCAGCCGCACGCTCACTGCTGTCGCATGGGAGTATTCACCTATGACTATCGATAATGATGCTGCCAACCTCCCGGCGCAATTGGACTCTCGCGGCACAGACGACTCGATCGAAGTCAGCCGTGGCTGGGACCACATCGGGGCCATCATTGTCGATGCGACCCTGCAGCGGCGACAGAACTACCACGCGACCGTTAGGCCGCGCGTTGTCGCTTTGGTCGGGGCATGGCCTGATGCCGCCACGACCAGTGGATTCCGGCGGCGCCTCGATACCGGGACGCTTTCCGAAGTTATCAGCTGGCCTTCCCCTGGCCGTCTCGCCCAGGTAGAGGACATGACGCGCGTGTTCGAGAGCCAGGGCATCGAGACTGTAGTCGAACTCCGAGGAGCACTTGGTGACGACGCCAGCAGAGCCGTTCTCCGGGAGGCTCTTGGGGCCGTGCGGCATGTCAGTCCCAAAACGCTCGATTACATTGACACCCTGAGCGGAGTGTCCACGGGCGGGGCCGTCGAAGTGTAGAAAGCGGGGAGTGATCCAGGTTCGCCAGCGGACTCCAGGTCCACCCCGAGCGGCGGAGTTGTGGGCACTCAAACGTCGATTGTGACGATGGCACAGGAGGCTGCCGAGTCTGCACGGGCGCCGGATTTTAAGCTGACGGCCCGGGAGACGCAGCAGCACATCTTGGCTGCGGAATGCTGCTGGCGTTCGCTGTAGAAGACATCGCGGTGGTCGATGGAGCCCCGCAGGCCGAGCAAACGCACTTCACACAGTCCGCATTCGCCCTTGCGGCAGTCGAACATCATGTCGACGCCGGCGTCCTCGAGCGCTTCCAGCATGGACTTTCCGGCGGGGACGGTTGCCTCGACGCCCAGGCGAGGCACGCGCACCACGAACTCCTCGGGGTCGAACCAGCCGCTGTTGCCAAAGGTCTCGTAGCGGAGGTTTGTCACGTTGAGCGCCCGGGCATCCCAGCCCCGTTTGACGGCGTCCATGAGCCGGATGGGGCCGCACATGTACAACTCAGTGTCCGGCTCAATCGTGGCCAGCAGCTCATCTACGTTGAGTGCTGTGCCTTCATCGTCCACGTGGACTCGCAGCGCGTCGCCATGCAGCTGCTCCAATTGCGCCAGGTAGGCCATGGCGGGGCGGCTGCGGCCGGCGTACACGAAGGTGTAGTCGGCCTTGATGTTTCGGAGCACCCGGGCCATGTTGATCATGGCGGTGATGCCGATCCCGCCGGCCAGCAGGACGTAGCGCGGAGCGCCGATCCGCAGAGGGAAATTCTGCAGCGGCTGCGTGATCTCCACCCGGTCGCCTTGCTCTAGGGCCTGCATGAAGTGGGAGCC
This sequence comes from Arthrobacter sp. 05T410, assembly GCF_056396505.1. Taxonomy (NCBI): domain Bacteria; kingdom Bacillati; phylum Actinomycetota; class Actinomycetes; order Micrococcales; family Micrococcaceae; genus Arthrobacter; species Arthrobacter sp. 05T410. The sequence goes on from NZ_JBFTLP010000007.1 coordinate 77,856, forward strand.
GCCCCGGGATTGAGGGGCCCTGAAGACGCTGATCGCCACACGTCGGCCGTCCCCGCTCGAATCGACGATGGAGTAGGAGCGCCTGTGCTGCTCGCCGTTGATCGAGACCATCACGTCAATGTGCGAGCCCGGCTCGGCTTTCATGGGCCTGGACTGTTCCAGGACCAGGCGCCGGGTCTTTGCGGTAATGTCCTCCGCCTCGACCACAGTGCCGATCTGCCAGACTTCGATGTTCGTTGCAGCCATGTCTTCTTCTAACTTCCTGGGATCGGGCGATCGGGTCAGGCGGTGGGGATCAGTCGGCCTTCGGCGGCGAGTTGTCGCTCTATCAGCCGTCGCACCCACATGCCGCCCGCGTCGATGTTGAGGTTGTAGAACTCGTAGTCCGGGTTGGCGTCGATAGCATTCTGCTGGGCCGCCAGCATTTCTTCGTCCTCGCCGAACACGCCGTGTACGCCGTTGCGCAGCTGGGTGGTGATCAGCTGGCTTTCCAGCCGGTAGTTGCGCATGAAGGCCCAGAAGTAGTGGCATGTTTTGGCGCTTTCCGGCGAAATCGTGTTCATCACGAAGCCGTTGACGCCCTGGCTGCGGTCGCCTTCGGGGGCGCCAGTGCCCGCCTTGGCTACTCCGACGTCGATGTTGATGGTCGAGGGCGACTGGAAGGTGATGATCTGCCAGCGGTCAACCCGCCCTTCGAAACCCGGGAACTTGTCCCGCATGTTTTTGAGCCAGAACGGCGGAGCCTCGATGTCGAGCATCCAGCGCGATACCGTGACGGTGTTGTCGTCATGGGTCACGACGAAATCGGACTCACTCAGCTCGTCCTGGCCGATCGAGGAAGAGTGGACGAATTCCTCATGGGTGAGGTCCATCAGGTTGTCCAGAACGAGCTGGTAGTTGCACGGCGCCAAAATGGTCTCGCCATCACCGGCCCAATCATCCGAGCTCATTTGGTGCATGTCCGGGATAAGGGCCGGATCCGCGAGGGTGGCATCCCCCAGCCACACCCACACATAGCGGTAGCGCTCGATCACGGGGAAAGACGGTACGGTGGCGCTGGGATTAATGGTTTCCTGGGCGGGCATGGAGACACAGCGGCCGGCGGAGTTGTAGATAATGCCGTGGTACGGGCACTGGATTTGGTCCTTGCCGAGGGTCTTGCCCATGGACAGCGGGGCTAGGCGGTGCCAGCAGGCGTCCGCCAGCGCCACTGCCTTGCCATCCTCGGTGCGGTACAGGGCGAGCGGGCGGTCCGCAATCCGGCGCGACATCGGCTTGCGGGTTACCTCGTGGTCCCACGCGGCGACATACCAGGCGTTAAGCGGATAACCAAGCACTTTGTTCGTTGTAGAGCTCATGGACTGCATCAGCGCGGTCATGATCGATCCTTCCCCTCACGGTATACCTATGCTCATAGGTAGTGGCTTGGATCACAGCATAACTATGTTGATAGGTAGTGGCAAGGCCCCCCAGCTGCCCCCATAAGCGAACCGCAGAAGGGGACGGCAAAAGGCCCGGACACCCGGGCGGGCGTCCGGGCCTTTCGGCACTCAAGACTCGAGCTTGTCTATCAGTTCCAGGCCGCGCCTGGCCCACTCGATCTCCGCTTTGGCGCGTTCGATCATGCCTTCATAGGTGAAGATTTTGTAGCCGGCAATCTTGGCCCGGTCCTCCTCAGGCGCGGCCTCGAGGCGGCGCGCAAGCGTGGGGTTGCTCCGGTCTTCCAAGGCGGCAACCATGTCCTGCCATTGCTGCGCGCGGGAGGAGTGATAGGCAATATGGGCGCGCATCTGCGCTCGCGCGGCTTCGGGGTCGGCCCACTCAAGGTAGGCCGCCTTAAGATGGATCGGGTCACGCTCCCGGGCGTAGTCCAGGGTGGTATTCATCCATGCCCGGAAAGCCTCGACTCCTTCCGGAGTGATGTGATAGCGCTTCTTTTTGCCTTTCTTGCCCCAGGGCTCTTCCACTCCGCTCAGCAGGCCATCCTTTTCCATTCGCCGGAGTTCGGGATAGATCTGCGAGTCCGGTGCGTGCCAGACGTAGCCGACGGATTGTTCAAAGTGCTTGAAAACGTCATAGCCCGTGAGGGGCTGAGACGTCAGCAGCGCAAGCAGGGCATAACGCAAACTCACCCGTAACCGATCCTCTCCGTCAGGGCGCCCTGCTGCCGATGCCTTGCGGCAGGGCCGGGCGCCGCCTCCATTAAACCCCTTGTCAACTAACTACGTTCATAGTTATGCTGTGTCCCGCGCCACATTTACCTATCAGTATAGATAGTTTCCCGGCTGCCAGCCTTCAACGACGAGGCCCGGCCTCCGCCTCCAGAAGAGCCACCAGATCTTCTGCACCTCAGTTTCAGCATCTGCCCGGACCGTCCGTGGCCTCTAGAAAGTAGTCCCATGCAACTTCAAGAACGCATCGACGCGTCCCGTATGTCTCTGTATCAATGGCTGATCGTGGGCCTGTGCATCGTCCTCAACGCCCTCGATGGCTTCGATGTGCTGGCCATGGCCTTCACCGCCAACAGCGTGACCCGGGACTTCGGCCTTAGCGGCGCCGAACTGGGTATCCTGCTAAGCGCCGGACTGGTCGGGATGGCCATCGGCTCGCTGGGCCTCGCGCCCTTTGCCGATGTCATCGGGCGCCGGCCCATGGTCCTGATTTCGGTCGGTCTCGCAACTGCCGGGATGCTGCTGGCCTCCGTAGCGCACTCTGCCGTGGAACTCGGGATTTGGCGCGTGGTCACGGGCCTCGGTATCGGCGGGATACTCGCCTGCACAAATGTCATCGCCAGCGAGTACTCGTCCAAGCGCTGGCGCGGTCTGGCCATCAGCATCTACACCGCGGGATATGGCATCGGGGCAACGCTCGGCGGCGCAGCGGCGGTGACTCTGCAGGCCAGCTTCGGCTGGCGTTCTGTGTTTCTATTCGGCGGCATCTGCACTGCCGCCGTCTTCGTACTGCTCGCTGTCCTTCTGCCCGAGTCTGTGGACTTCCTCGCTAACCGGCGTCCCCGCAATGTCTTGGACCGCCTGAACAGGATCGCGCGCAAGATCGGACAGCCCGCCGTCACCGAACTGCCCGCAGTGGCGGCCAAGAATGATCGCAGGAACAAGGTCTCCGAACTGTTCACAGCCGGCAACCGCCGCTCCACCTGGCTCGTCTGGCTTGCCTTCTTTGCCACCATGTTCGGTTTCTACTTCGTGAACAGCTGGACCCCGCGGCTCCTCGTCACGGCCGGCATGACCGAAAGCCAGGGAGTCGTCGGCGGGCTGATGCTGACCTTAGGCGGCACCTTCGGGTCGTTGCTCTATGGACTGCTGACCATCCGCTGGAACAGCCGGAAGGTGATGGTCATTTTCGCCGTCCTGTCGGCGGCCACCATGGTGATGTTCATTTCCACCGCGGGTATCCTCGTCCTCGCCTTCGTCGCGGGCGGCGTTGTCGGCATGCTCATCAACGGCTGCATCGCGGGCATGTACACAATTACCCCGGCGCTCTATGGCGCTTCCGTCCGGAGCACCGGCGTGGGCTGGGCCATCGGGATAGGCCGCGTTGGTGCCATCGTCGCTCCGCTCATCACGGGAGCCCTGCTCGACGCGCACTGGACAGCGTCCATGCTGTACATGGGCGTCGGCGTCGTAGTCCTGGTGGCAGGCGGCGCAGTTGCGGCAATGCGGCCATCCCAGCAAGATGACGGCGCCCTAATCGACGGAGAGAAGGAACTAGCTCTGCCTGCATAATCCAGGGTCAACGAGCGAGGCTCAGGCGGCCGTAGGCGATGTTGTTCCGGATGCTCCCGCCGAATCAGACGGCAGCACAACGCTATGCGCCTCAACGCCGACGAAACCAGACCCACACAGAGCGGACGACGGCGGGACTTCCCGCCGTCGTCCGCTCCTCCCTGCTGAACCCACAGCACATGACTCTGCGGCCCGCCATCCCTTGAACGCGTCGACGGTCTTGTAGCTAACCCGGTGGGGGGAGAGCGCCATAGGTATTTGCCAGCGCATGAGGATTGACGGGCCTGTCCGCGTCGGACGCGGATGGCTCCCAGGTGTCGTAGGGTCCCTCAGGTCTGGTCCTCTGTGGAGACGGCGCGCAGGTCGGGGTCCACGCCCCTGGTTCGCTGCGCATCCACCGACGGCACCGGCTCGTTATCCGCACGGTGAAAATAGAGCCAGGCCGCGACTCCCGCGCTCACCGCGACGGCCGCCACTCCGGCAATCACCCAGGCCTTCCCGGACGCCGTCCGCCGCGACTTAGCCCGCGCGGGTGCCGTGACAACACTCGGTGCAACCCGTTTCAGGCCCTCTTGAACACGGGGAGCCAAAGTTTCCACTCCACCGGCGAGGTCGTCAGCGAGCCGCCGTAGTCCGGTCTGGATCCTCGGAGACGCAGATTCAATCCCGGCATCGAGCCCGGCCACCACTCTTTTCAATGCCGCCTCGACTCCGGGAGTGGCCCACTCCCTCCCCTCGGTGAGCTGAGAGATGAGATTCTCTGAAAGATGGCGGATCTGGTCGGCCTGGTTCTTGGGTGCTGCCGTGCGCATGAGTGCCTCCTCGATGTTGTGGATGCCCATAGCCTACGGCGGTCGGCACCGTAGAAACAGGCCCTTCCGGCCGCAGCCAATACGAACGCCCGGGTTCCTCGGTGCGCTCCCCTCCTACAGGAACGCGGACGACGGCGGGACTTCCCGCCGTCGTCCGTATGTGTTTGATGCCGCTCCCCTACAGCGCGGACCAGCCGCCGTCGGAGGCGAGGATGGCGCCGTTGATGTTGGTGCCGTCGTCGCTTAGCAGGAACGTGATGGACGCGGCGAGCTGCGCGGCGGTGGCGGGCGTCGGGACGGTGGCCTGCATCAGCGGGCCGAGGCGTTCGGCCGCGAGCTGGGATCCCCAGGTGGCCACGATGTTGGTGATGGTGGGGCCGGGGGCCACGGCGTTGAAGCGCAGGCCCTTCGGCCCGTACATCACGGCCGAGTTCTTGGTCAGGCCGACGACGGCGTGCTTGGACGCGGTGTAGGCGGCGCCGGCGGCGGACCCGCGCAGGCCGGCCTCGGAGGCGACGTTGACCACGGAGCCGGTGCCTGCGTCCAGCATCAGCGGCACCACCGCGCGGGTGAGGCGCATGAGGGCGGTGACGTTGATCCGGAAGACGCGGTCCCAGAGCTCGTCGTCCACCTCGTGGATCGGGGCGAAGTTGTCCATGATCCCGGCAACGTTCGCCAGCGCGTCGATGCGTCCGCCGGCGGCAGCGACGACGGCGGCCACGGTCTCCTCGGTGGAGATGTCGCCGGCCACCGGGACCAGGTCCAGGCCGGCGTTCTCGGCCACGAGGTCATCCAGGCGTTCCTTGCTGATGTCGGCGGCGATGACGCGGCCGCCTTCCCTGGCGATCCGCAGGGCGGTGGCCTGGCCGATGCCGGAGGCGGCACCGGTGACGATGACGGTCTTGCCGGCGAACCGGCCGGTGGTGGTGGCTTCCTGCCATGAAGCTTCGGTGCCCATGATGTCCTTCCAGACGTTGCTGACGGTGATGCCGCCCAGCTTATGACACTCCGTGTCATTATGTAAGGGTGAATACTGGTGGGATGCCTTCGGATGCTGTGACCACCGCTGTCCCGCGCTCCGCCGGGCGGCCGGTGACGATTGATCCCGACGCAGTGGCCGCCATCGCGCTGCGCCTGTTCGCCGAGCGCGGCTACGAGCAGACCTCCATGGAGGACATCGCCCGCGCGGCGGGAATCGGGCGCAAGAGCCTGTACCGGTACTTCTCCAGCAAGGCCGAGCTCGTCTGGGGCGGCATGGAACCGGTGGTCGAGGCCTCGGGCCTGGTACTGGATTCGGCCCGCGTTGAAGGTCCCGACGGCGACATCCTGGCGGGGCTGCGCTACGCGGCGGTCGCCGGCGTTGCTGTCCTGCCCGACCTGGCACTCACGCGCGGCCGGCTGCGGCTGATCGCCGAGCACCCCGAGCTGGCCAGCCGGAGCTACGAGTCCCTGGCGCCGCAGCGCGAGCGGACCAGGGCCTACCTGGTGTCAGCGGGCGTCTCTGGGGACGTCGCGGGGTATCTGTGTGCCGCGTTGATCGGCGCGACGTTCGAGGCCTGGATGCAGTGGGCCGCCGGGACGGACCCGGACCCGGTGCCGTATCTGGTGGCAGCGGTGGGGGTATTGCGGGTGCCGGAGTCGACGCGGGCGGGGTGACAATGGGGAGATGAGATCCGCATCGAACCGAAGACGGCCGAACGGCCGCCGCCTGCCGGTCCGGACCCGGGGTCCCGCCGTCGTGGTTTGGCTGGTGCTGCGGTGAGCAGATTCGTCCTGATCCCCGGAGCGGGCGGCGCGGCCTGGTACTGGAGCCGCATCGTTCCGCTGCTGCAGGGGGCCGGCCACGAAGCCGTCGCTGTCGATCTGCCCGGCGACGATGATAGCGCCGGGCTGCCCGAGTACGCGCGCCTGGTGCTCGAAGCCGTCGGTGGACGCCAGGACGTGGTGCTCGTTGCGCAGTCGCTGGGTGGCTTCACCGCCCCGCTCGTGTGCGAAAAAGCCCCCGTCGCCGGGCTTGTCCTCGTGAATGCGATGATCCCCTTACCGGGCGAGACCCCCGGCGCATGGTGGGGAAACACCGGCTGGGCTGCGGCGCAGCAAAGCGCGGCCCAGGCCCACGGGTACAGTGCCGAGTTCGACAGGGACACCTATTTCCTGCACGACGTTCCGCCGAAAGTGGCCGCGGAAGGCGAACCGCATCAACGCCCCGAAGCAGAGGCGGTGTTCGAATCGGTCTGCACGTTCACGGCCTGGCCCGGGATCCCGACCCGCGTCCTGACCGGAGAGGGAGACCGCTTCTTTCCGCTGGACTTCCAACAGCGGCTCGCCCGCGAACGCCTCGGCATAGAGCCCGACGTCCTGCCCGGCGGCCATCTCCTCGCCCTGGCAAATCCCGACGGTGTGGCCGATTACCTGCTGCGCCGCTGAACGTGGGAATTCCGGCCTAGCGGCTGCTCACCTGGCCGAACAGTTTCGCGATGGGCGCGAGCACCAGCGGGCGGGCGGCGTACCATCCGGCCGCCGTGATGGCGATGGCGGCCGCGAAGAGCCAGAACCCGACCCAGTTCACCACGTCGGTGCCGCCGAACATGTGGTTCAGGTTGCGCAGCGCACCGGTCGCGAACACGAGGAACACGTGGACGAGAATGAACAGCACGAAAAACAGCATGGTCGGGAAGTGCACCGCGCGCGCAACCTCTAACGGGTAGACCTTGTTCAGCGTTTTCGCGTTCTTCGGCCAGAACTCGCTCATGCGCGCACCCGTGATCGCAGCGACGGGGGCTGCGATGAAGACCACGACGAAGTACATGATCTGTTGCAGGCTGTTGTAGTTCACCCAGCCGGTCTCAACGGGCCAGTCGAGTGTCATGTACTGCAGGAGCGCGGAGAGCGCGTTCGGGACGGCCTCCCAACTGCTCGGCACGATCCTCATCCAGCGGCCCGAGGCAAACAGCAGCACCACAAAGATGAGCCCGTTGGCCAGCCACAAAATGTCGAGCGACTGGTGCAGCCACAGGTTGATGCTGATCTTCTTGCCACCGCGCTTCGGCGTCCAGTACGCCGGCGGCTTCTGCTGCGTGCGTACCTGATAGCCGGAGCGAATGATGAGCACCATCAGGAAGATGTTCAGGAAGTGCGCCCACTGTGCCCACCACGGGAAGCCGGGCTCCACCGTATCGGGCAGGTCATAAGCGCCGGGGTATCTCTCAAGGAACTCGGGCACGCCCGGCAGCGTCGTCACGCCGCGTGCGGCGAGCACAAGAATCGCTGCGGCGGCCACTCCGCCGATGCCGAAGAGCACGACGAGCTTGATCCACTGGCCCAGGGTACGTGAGCCGTAGAGCCTTGCCTCGGCCTTGGGCTTCACGGGCTTTTCGACGGCGGCGGGCCGTGCCGCGGGCGCCGGGGCCGCGGGTGCGGGTGCGGGTGCGGGTGCGGGTGCACTCGACGCCGAGGGCTCCGTCTCGACGTCGGCCTTCACCTCGCTGCCAGCCGGGGCAGGGACAGCGTCGGCAACGCGTTCGGGATGTGTCTGCACCGCAGGGGCGGCAGCGACCGCCGGAGCAAGCCCAGCCGGCGGCCACGGCTCGCCACCGGGAACACGGGGAAGCCCGCGACGCAGCGAGGCGGTTCCGGTCGTCCGTGTGGCAGGCGCGGCTGCCGGAGCAGCTGCAGGCGCCGCCGCCGCCGGCATTGCTGCTTTCTCAGCAGCACCAGCCACGGCAGCATCTGCGGCCACATCTACGGCAGATGCCGCCGTGGCGCCGATGGCCGGAGCCCCGGACAGAGCCGCCACCGGTACCGGAGCTTCTCCCGCTGGCGGCCAAGGTTCACCGCCCGGCACGCGCGGCAGGCCGCGGCGAAGCTGCCGCGCCACCGCGGCGCCTGGAATCACCGCCGGGACCGGCGCGGACAGCGCCGCACCCGGCGCCGTTTCCTGGACAGCAGCCGGGGCGGAGGGCGCGGCGGCAGCGGGGGCGGAGGGCGCGGCGGCAGCGGCCGATTCCACCCCGGAAACTGACGTCGACAGATCGGCCGCTTCTGCCCCTTCTGCCGCTTCTGCTGCTTCGGCCGCTTCTGCTGTGGCAATGTGTGCGGGCGCCTGGCCCGCTGGAGGCCAGGGTTCGCCACCTTCGACGCGCGGCAGGCCCCGCCGGATGGACCGAGACAGAGTTGCCATCGCTACTTCTTCCGGGCCTCAAGTGCGCTAATGAGCTGGGGAACAACCTTGAAGACGTCGCCGACCACACCGTAGTCCGCGACCTCGAAGATCGGCGCGTCCCCGTCCTTGTTGATGGCGACGATCATCTTTGCGGTCTGCATGCCGGCCCGGTGCTGGATCGCGCCGGAAATGCCCAGCGCGACATACAGCTGTGGTGACACGGAAACCCCGGTCTGGCCGACCTGATGCGACGTCGGGACGTAGCCGGCATCCACCGCGGCGCGCGACGCACCAACGGCGGCACCGAGGGTATCGGCGAGCTGTCCAACGAGTGCGAACTGTTCTTCCGAGCCGAGGCCGCGGCCACCGGCGACAACCTTCGCGGCACCACGCAGCTCCGGCCTCGAAGTGGCAGCAGGCGCCTCCTCGAAGGAGTCGATCCGCGCGGCTGGCTTCGCGGAGCTTGTCACGGCCAAAGTCTCGGACTCTTGCGGCTGAGCCGCCGCCCGCGCCTCGATGGAGCCCTGGCGGACCGTAATCACCGGCGCCCCAAACGTGGACGTCGACGTCACGTTGTAGGCGCCGCCGTAGACGGAGTGGTGTGCCACGACGCCCTCGTCATCTCGGGACACATCGACCGCATCGGAGGAAATCGCCGCACGCGAACGGGCAGCGTAACGTCCGGCGAGGTCGCGCCCGTTCAGGGAATGCGAAATCAGGATGGCGTCCGGCTGCACCTGCTCCACGGCGGCGGCAAGCGCGTCAACGCCCGGCACCCCAAGCACGGAAGGATCCGGACTCTCCGCGATGAGTGCGCGCGCGGCACCAAGGGCCGCGGCCTCCGCGGCGGCGGCGCTCCCGGCGCCGGGTGAGGCAAGTACCAATGCAACCGGGGTGCCAACGGCAGCGGCGGCACCGAAGAGCCCGGCCGCAGCCTTCTCGAGTTCACCGGATGCCCGGGCTTCCACGACAACGAGGATTGCGTCACGAGGGAATTCAGTCATGTCGTTGATCCTTAGGCCAGTCGGTTTTCGATCAGGAACTCAGCGAGCTTCTCGCCGGCATCACCCTCGTCGATGATCTTCACGCCCGCCGCGCGCGGGGGCCTCTCCGCAACGGTCAGCATGATCGAACGCGCCGCCTCCGGATTGTCGGCCGTGACCCCGAGGTCCGCGAGGGTCAGGACCTCAAGGGGCTTCTTCTTCGCGGCCATAATGCCCTTGAAGTTCGGGAAGCGCGCCTCGGGAAGTGCCTCGGTAATGGATATCACCGCGGGCAGGTTGGCTGAGACCTTCTGCACGCCGGAGTCAACGGCCCTGGAGCCAGACACCGCACCGTCGCTGATCTCGACGGAGCTGAGGCCGGTGGCATGCGGCACGTCAAGCAATTCTGCAAGCATCGCGGGAATCATGCCGCCGGATCCGTCAGTGGAGACGTTGCCGGTGATCACCAGGTCAAACCCCATGCGGCGGATCGCTGCGGCGAGGGTTTCAGCGGTAAGTCCAAGATCCGCACCCCGGAGCGCCTCGTCAGAGACGTGGGTGGCGCTTCCCGCGCCCATCGCAAGCCCCTTGCGGATGGTTGCCGTCGCACCTTCGGGGGCGAGGGAGAGGATCGCGACCTCGGTGCCCTCGTTCGCGTCGGCGTGCGTCAGTGCCAGCTCCAGGGCCCGCTCACCGATCTCATCAATGACTGCCTCGCTGACTCCTCGATCGGCGAGGCCGGTTTCAAGGTTCAGTTTTCGGTCCCCGTACGTGTCGGGGACCTCCTTTACTAGGACGATAATCTTCATCGATGGCTCTTCCTGTGGCGGCTTGTCCCTGGAGAGGAGACATTGTCGAACCCATCGAGTCTACGAAACTAGTGCCCTTTCCGACTGACAGAGCCCGTGTCGTGACGTGAAGTGCCTCGCCATGGGACCGGGATCAAGGTAAAGCCGGACGTCCCGTTGACAACTGCAAAACGTTTTGTGTAACGTGTCTCACACCAGATACAAAACGTTTTGCAAAAGGAAGTCAATGACGACAAGAGTGGGAATACGCGACGTGGCCAAGGCCGCCGGGGTCTCCGTCACCACGGTGTCGCATGCCCTGAACGACGCCACGAGCTTCCGGGTGAAGGCAGCGACGCAGCAACTCGTCCGGGACGTGGCCAGGGATCTTGGGTACGCCCCGAACAAGATGGCCAGCGGACTGCGCAACCAGCGCTCCCAGATCCTTGGCCTGGTCAGTGACGAAATCACCACCACCCCCTTTGCCGGGGCCATGATCCGCGGGGCGCAGGACGCCGCCTACGACCGCGGCTACGTGGTGATGGTGGTCAACTCCGGCCTGGACAGCGAGCTGGAAAACCGTGAAATCAACATGCTGCGGCAGCACCAGGTGGACGGAGTGGTCTACGCCAGGATGTACCACCAAAGCGTGCAGGTCCCCGCGGAACTGGAGGGACTTCCCACCGTGCTGCTGGATTCCGTCACTGACGACAAGTCCATTTCCTCGGTTATCCCCGACGAGGTGGGGGCCGCCGAGACGGCCGTTGAAGCAATCATCCAGGCGGGCCACATCCGGATCGGGATGATCAACAACATCGACGACATCCCCGCCACGCACGGCCGCAGGGAGGGCTTCCTCAACGCTCTCCGGCGGCACGGCCTGCAGCACGACCCCCGCCACCTCGTGATCGGCCAGCCCGAAACCACGGGAGGCCGCGAGGCCGCCCTGGGCCTGCTCGGTCAGCCCGACCGCCCCACAGCCCTGTTCTGCTTCAGTGACAGGGTTGCCATGGGCGCCTACCAGGCGGCCACCGCATTGGGCCTGCGCATTCCGGAGGACGTGTCCATTGTGGGAATCGACAATCTCGAAATCATCGCGGACGCCCTTTGGCCGGGGCTCACCACCGTCGCCCTTCCCCACTACGAAATGGGCAGTTGGGCGGTCCACCGAATCCTGGACGACATCGAAAATCCCGGCGCACCCGCAGTCCAGACGCAACTGGACTGCCCCCTGATTGAGCGGGGGTCGCTCGGGCCGCCGCCAAGTTAGCCGATTGCCGGCATCAAGCCGGCACCACCACACCGTTCCACTGCTCCACTGCCCGGGGACCGCAATAAGAAGGGACGCAGCCGTTGCACCGGCCGCGTCCCGAAGGACCCGGGGCAATCTCCCACGCCAAATTCAGCAGAAAGATTGACCATCATGAACAAGCGATTCACCCGGATCCTCGCCACCAGTGTAGCTGCGGCGGCACTTGTCGGCTCCCTGGGCGCCTGCGGCAAGGGCAGCGCCTCTGCCCCGTCCGCCGGCTCCAATGAGATCACCATGTGGACCCACAACGCGGGCAACGCCGAAGAACTCAAGGCGGTTGAAAACATCGTCGATTCCTACAACAAGAGCGCCGGCGCCAAGGCCAAGATCAAGGTCCAGGCGTTCCCGCAGGACTCCTACAACGACTCCGTGGTCTCGGCCGCGGCCGCCGGGAAGCTCCCCTGCATTGTTGACATCGATGGCCCCAATGTTCCCAACTGGGCCTGGGCGAAGTACCTGACACCCCTGAAACTCGACGCGGATGTTTCCAAGAACCTGCCGAGCACGGTGGCCAAATGGGAGGGCGAGACCTACGCCGTTGGCACCTATGACGTCGCACTGGCGATGCTCGCACGCGCCTCTGACCTCAAGGCAGCCGGTATCCGCGTCGCCACGGTCGAAAAGCCGTGGACCAAGGACGAGTTCCAGGACGCGCTGACCAAGCTCAAGGCGCTGGGCAAGTGGGAATACCCGCTGGACATGGGTACCGCCGGAACCGGCGAATGGCTGCCCTACGCCTACTCCCCGTTCCTGCAGTCCTTCGGTGGGGACCTGATCAACCGCGACGGGTTCCAGTCGGCAGACGGCGTCCTCAATGGCGACAAGGCCATCGAGTGGGCCCAGTGGTTCCGCGGCCTTGCCGACCAGGGCTTCATGGCTAAGAAGAGCGGCAAGGACTCCACCCAGGACTTCCTCAACAACAAGAGCGGCCTTCTCTACACCGGCTCCTGGGCCGCGGACAAGGCACGCGCAGCGGTAGGTAAGGACCTTGTGGTCATGCCGTCCGTGGACCTGGGGACCGGCCCCAAGATCGGCGGCGCCTCCTGGCAGTGGGGCGTGACCAGCGGCTGCAACAACTCCGCGGCAGCCATGGACTACCTCTCCTACTCACTGAAGCCGGAAAACCTGGCAGCGGTGGCGAAGGCAACGGGCACCATCCCGGCCACCGACGAGGCCGCCGCACTGATCCCCGCGTTCGCCAAGGGCGGCACAAACCGGATCTTCATGGATCTTTCCCGCAACTACGCGGTGATGCGCCCCGAAACCCCGGCCTATCCCTTCATCGCCACCGAATACGGCAAGGCTGTTCAGGACATCCTCGCCGGCGCCGACCCCAAGACGGCGCTGGACAAGTCGGTCAAGGCCATTGACGCCAACATCAAGTCCAACGGCGGCTACAAGAACTAGCCGGCCGCCGGAAGGCACGACGACGGCGGTGCGCAACCGCCGCCGTCGTCGTACCTCAGGCCCTGACTGTCGACGGAGAAAACCATGACAACCACCCAACTCCCCTCCCCCGGCCGCCGTCTGGCGGACCCGGCCCCGGCCGCACCGCCCAGCAAACCGCGTCGCCGGCCGCGCCACCTTCGCGAACAGATCAGCGGGTGGGGCATGATCGCCCCGGCCGCGGTCCTCCTGCTCGCCTTCGTCTTTCTCCCGGCGATCCTGGGCTTCGGCCTGGCATTCACGAACGCCAGGCTTGTTTCCCCGCGGCCCGTCGAGTTTGTCGGCACGGACAACTTCGCGCGGCTCTTCGCGGATCCCGTGTTCTGGCGCTCACTGCTGAACGTCAGCTACTTCGCCGTCGTGGTGGTGCCCGTCCAGTCCGGACTCGCCCTGGCGATGGCCCTCCTGATCAACAAGAAGTTCCGCGGCGTGAACTTCTTCCGCACCATCTACTTCCTTCCCGTGGTGACGTCCATGGTGGTGGTGTCCCTGCTGTGGATGTTCATGTACCGCAAGGACGGCCTGATCAATGAGTTGCTGTCGGCGGCCAGTTTCGGCCTCATCAACGGCCCGGACTGGCTCAACGATCCCGCCACCGCCATGCCGGCCATCATTGCCCTGTCCATCTGGCAGGCCGCAGGCTTCCACATGATCATCTGGCTCGCAGGCCTGCAAAGCATTTCCGGGGAACTCTACGAGGCCGCCCAACTCGACGGGGCCAGCCGCTGGCACCAGTTCCGCTTCGTGACCTGGCCCGGCCTCACCCACACCCGCACCCTGGTCCTGGTGACCATCACCATCCAGGCGCTCGGGCTCTTCGACCAGGTCAGCGTCATGACCCAGGGCGGGCCCCTCGATTCCACCACCACCATCATCTACGAGGCGGTGCGCTCCGGCTTCAAGCAGCAGGAGACCTCCTACGCCTCGGCCATCTCGCTCGTGTTCTTCGTGCTCGTCCTGCTGATCTCCGCAGTGCAGCGCTACCTGACCCGAGAGAAGGACTGACGTGAAACAGACACTCATTTCCAAGGGTCTCGGCAATGCCGCGACCACGGCGGTCCGCCTCCTGTTCGCCGCCGTCGCCGCCTTCCCCATCGTGTTCATGATGGTGTCCTCGCTCAAGCCGGACCAGCAGATCTTCGGCGACATGTCCTCGGTGGCGGCGTTCCTGCCGGTCGGCAACATTTCGCTGGACAACTACGCGGCCGTGTTCGACCGGGTGCCGGCCGCCCGCTTCCTGATGAACTCCATCGGCATTTCCGCGGTCACGGTGGTGCTAGGCATCTTCATCAACAGCCTCTGCGCGTTTGCCCTGTCCCGGATGGAGGTCCGCGGCAAGCGCGTGGTGTTCACCGCGATCCTCGCCACCCTCATCGTGCCCTTCCAGACGCTGGCGCTGCCGCTGGTGTGGTGGGTCAACCAGCTGCCGTACTTTGAGCTCAACGGGTTCAGCCTCGAGATCTCGAAGGGCTGGCTGGACACCTACCAGGTCCAGATCATCCCGTTCATCGCCAACGCGTTCTCCATCTACCTGTTCCACCAGTACTTCGAGTCCATCCCGAAGGAACTGGACGAGGCTGCCCGGATCGACGGCGCGGGCTGGTTCACCATCTACCGCAAGGTGGTGATGCCGCTCGCGGGACCGGCGACCGCCACCGTGGCCATCCTGACCTTCCTGCCCGCCTGGAACTCCTACCTGTGGCCGCTCATGGTGGTCCAGTCCGAGGAACTCCGCCCGGTGATGATCGGCATCCAGTACTTCTTCCAGCTCAACGTCTCCTGGGGCGAGGTGATGGCTTACGCGTCCCTCATCACCATTCCCGTGGTGGTCCTTTTCATCGCGTTCCAGCGATCATTCATCAACAGCATCGCCTCCAGCGGCGTCAAGGGCTGACCAGCCTCCTCACGCGAAAGCCTGCAAAGAACCCTCATGAAAACACTCACAGAACTCGACTGCCAGTACCGGCCAAAGTGGCACTACTCAGCGGAGCGCAACTGGCTCAACGACCCCAACGGGCTGGTCTACGCCAACGGCATCTACCACCTCTTCTACCAGCACAACCCGCACGGCGAGGAGTGGGGCAACATGTCCTGGGGCCACGCCACCTCCACAGACCTGCAGCACTGGGACGAACAACCCGTGGCCATCGCATGCGATGAGCAGGAGGCCATCTTTTCCGGCTCCGCGGTGGTCGATGTCCACAACACCAGCGGCTTCGGCGTCGGAGGCGTGCCCCCGCTCGTGGCCATCTACACCAGCGCGTACTCGCCCGCCTCACCGCTAGCCGGACGGCAGGCTCAGTCCCTCGCCTTCAGCACGGACGACGGCGCCACCTGGACCAAGTACGCCGGGAACCCGGTACTGGACCGCGCCTCCGCGGACTTCCGCGACCCCAAGGTCTTTTGGCACGACGGCGCCGCCGGCAGCTACTGGGTGATGGTCGCCGTCGAGGCGGTCCACCACGAGGTGGTCCTTTACAAGTCGGCGGACCTGTTGACCTGGGAGTACCTGAGCACCTTCGGCCCGGCAAACGCCACGGAAGGGGTGTGGGAATGCCCGGACCTGTTCGAACTGCCGGTGGACGGCGACGCCTCCAACACCCGGTGGGTACTGGTGGTCAACCTGAGCCCCGGCGGCATCGCCGGCGGCTCGGGCGGCCAGTACTTCATCGGAACCTTCGACGGCGTGACGTTCCGTTCCGAAACCACCGTCACCGACGGCGTGCAGGCCGACGACAGCCGGATGGCCGACTACGGGTGGCTCGACTGGGGCAGGGACTACTACGCGGCCGTGTCCTTCAGCAACGTCCCGGACGGACGGCGGCTCATGATCGGCTGGATGAACAACTGGCAGTACGCCGCCTCAACGCCCTCGGACGGCTGGCGCAGCGCGATGTCCCTGGTCCGCGAGGTCAGGCTGGTGTCCCGCGGCGGCCGCCCGGTGCTGGTGCAGGAGGCGGTGGACCCGTTCCACACCCACGGTACCGAGGTGTTCGCCCTGGACCGGCAGCCGTTGGCGGACGGGGTGACCTGGCTTCCGGCCGAGGCCTGCGGTGATGTGCTGCGCATCGATGCGGACTTCGAGCCCGGCACCGCCGGCAGGGTGGGTCTGGTGCTCCGGGCCGGCAGCGCAACGGACGGGGAATCCGGCTCCAGGTCCGGGCCCGGAGCCGGAGCCGGAGCGCGCACTGTCCTGGCCTACGACTGCCGCACGGCGGAGCTCAGCCTGGACCGGACCGAATCCGGCAACGTGGGCTTCCACGAGTCGTTCCCGTCGGTGGAGCGCGTTGCCGTGTCCTTGGAGGACGGCCGGCTAAGGCTCCGGGTCTTCCTGGACCGCTGCTCGGTCGAGGTCTTCGCGCAGGACGGCCTGGCCACCATCACCGATCTGGTCTTTCCCGCGAACTCCGGCACCGCCGTCGGGCTGCTGGCCGAAGGCGAGGGCGGCACCCTGGCGGGCCTCGCCGTCCTCGCCTGAGCGGCTGAAAGGGCCCAAAGCCAGCGACGGCGGGGGGCAGATCCGTGTTGAAACTTAGCCGGTCCGCCGGACCGCTGCCGGCCATCTGCCGTTCACCTGCCCGTATCGGGGATTAATTACCGGGAAGTAACGTTGCGATCTCTTGTTGAGATCCAACCTTTGAGAGGCTCCCGAATGAGCACGACTCACACCCGAGGCATCCTCACGGCCGCCGCAGCAATCGTCCTGGCCGCGTCCGCAATCAGCATCACCGCGGCCGCCCAGGCCGCAGACAATCCCACCGGCGCCGGCAACCACGGTGACAGGAACACGGCCCTGGCCGACGCCTTCAACGGCGTTGACCGGAACACGAACTGGCAGCAGACGTCGAAGCTGAAGCTGAATTTCCCGACGTACCACACGGAGGGAATCGCCTACAGCCAGGACCACATCTTCCTCTCGGCCGTTCAGATCATCGAACCGACCGTGAAGTTCCCGACCCCGCAAAACGGCTTCGACCGCACCCCCGGCAAGGGCGTCGGCCACCTGTTCGTCATGGACAAGTCCGGCGCCCTGCAAAAGGACATCGTCCTGGGAGAGGGCGACATGTACCACCCCGGCGGCATCGACTTCGACGGCACCAGCGTCTGGATCCCCGTGGCCCAGTACCGGCCGGACAGCAGCGCCATCATCTACCGAGTCGACGCGACCACCCTGGAAGTGCACAAGCAGTTCGAGGTGAAGGACCACTTCGGCGGCATCGTGATGGACAAGCAGACCGGCCACCTGGTCGGCAACACCTGGGGCTCGCGCCGCTTCGCCGAATGGGATCTGCAGGGCAGGCAGCTCTCGACCTGGCAGAACCCGAATAACTTCATCGACTACCAGGACTGCCAGTACGTGGCCAACTCCCGGATGCTCTGCAGCGGGATCACCAACCTCCCGCAGACCCCGGCGGCCGGCGGTACCGGCGCCACCTACGAACTCGGCGGCATGGCGATGATCGACCTCAAATCCCGCAGCGTAATCCGCGATGTCCCCTTCCAGCAGTGGTCCACCGCAGGCCATGTGGCCACGCGCAACCCGTTCAAAATGACGGCCGACGGCGGGCACCTCACCATGAAGGTGGCCCCCGACAACGGCGAGGAAGGCAACGGCACCGAAATCCTCACCTACGAGGCCACGGTCACGCCGGCCAAGTAACGCAGGCCGGTCACCCAAGCAGCATACGAATGCCTGCCATCAGCCGCCGGCATCCCTGAACACCAACGATTGGCTACCCCCATGCCTCATCCAGCACAACGATTCACCCGGAAGCGGGTCGCCGCCACGGGCGCGGCAGCCCTGGCCGCCTCGGCACTGACAGCCGGAATGTTCGGTATCGGCGCAGGTCCGGCCTCCGCCGGTGAAAGCCACAACGGTACCGCGACGCCAATCAAGCACGTGGTGGTGATCTTCCAGGAGAACGTTTCCTTCGACCACTACTTCGCCACCTACCCCAAGGCCGCCAATCTCCCGGGTGAAACCCAGCAGGGCACCGGCACCGCGACGGCCTCCTTCACCGCCGCCAAAAACACCCCCAAAGACATCAACACTCTGGCCACCGCCGGCCTCCTGGCACCGAACAACCCCAACTCTGCGCAGCCTGCCCGGCTCTCGCCGGCGCAGGCCGTCACCTGCGACCAGGACCACGGATACACCGCCGAGCAGAAGGCATACAACGGCGGGGCGATGGACAAGTTCGTCGAGTTCACCAGCCGCGACGCCTGCGGCACCAACCAGTACGGCCGCCCCGGCCTCACCATGGACTACTACGACGGCAACACCGTCACCGGCATCTGGAACTACGCCCAGAACTACTCCATGAGCGACAACCACTTCAGCACTGTCTTCGGACCCTCCACACCCGGGGCGCTGAATCTGGTATCCGGCCAGACCCACGGGGCCACCGCGTACACCGCCGCAGGACAACCTGTGGCCACCCCGGCGGCCGGCAGCAGTGCTGTCAGCCTGCCGGATGCGAACGGCGTCGGCACCGTCATCAACGACCCGGACCCGGTCCACGACGACTGCTCGAACAGCAGCCACGCCAAAACCGGCAACCTGGCCGGCATGAGCGGCAGGAACATCGGCGACCTGCTCAACGCCAAGGGCACGTCCTGGGGCTGGTTCCAGGGCGGTTTCACGCCGACCACCGCCGCGACCGCGGACTCCCCGGCGTCGTGCCTGTCCAGCCACACGAACGCCGCCGGCGCCAGCGTGGTTGACTACTCCCCTCACCACCAGCCGTTCCAGTACTACGCCTCCACCGCCAACCCGCACCACCTGGCACCGGCGTCCGACGCGGAAATCGGCCACAACGGACAGGCGAACCACCAGTACGACCTCACCGCGTTCAACAAGGTGGTCAACACCGACAACATGCCCGCCGTGTCCTTCCTGAAAGCGGGAATGTTCCAGGACGGCCACGCCGCCTACTCTGACCCGATCGACGAGCAGAACTTCATCACCAGCACCGTGAACCAGATCCAGAAATCCCGGAACTGGGACAACACTGCCGTGGTGCTTGCCTACGACGACTCGGACGGCTGGTACGACCACGTCGCCGCCAAGGCAAAGAACTCCTCCAACACCGCCGACGACGACGCCTGGTGCCAGCACGCCGCAGCCAGCGGCGTCCCGATGGCCGGCGGCTACGCTGACCGCTGCGGCCCCGGCCCGCGCCAGCCGCTGGTAGTCATTTCCCCCTACGCGAAGAAGAACTTTGTGGACCACACCCAGACCGACCAGGCCTCGATCCTGCGCTTCATCGAGGACAACTGGCACACCGGCCGGATCGGCGACGCCTCCGCCGACGCCACCGCCGGGTCGGTGAACGCCATGTTCAACTTCGGCAGACAGCGCAACGACCAGGTCCTGCTCAACGAACAGACCGGCGCCGTCGCCTCCACCGAACACGGCAACAACAACTCCCACAACAACTCCGGAAAGTAAACACCTGCAACAGCACGGTCCTGGACGGAAACGCCACCCGGCAGTTGGCCGGGTGGCGTTCCTGTCCGCGCTGCCTCAACGACTCGTCCTCCCCCCGAAGCATCAACAGTTTGTTGACAACAGGATGTTGATGTCAGAAGCTGGTGGTGTTGAGCGACGCCGAGCCGACGGGAAAATGGAGTCTGGAATGAACGAGACCGACGGGACCCGTCAAGGCGGCGACGCTGCGGAGGCTCAGCGCCAAAGCCAGGCCACACGGATGTTGCTGGACCGGGGCGCTTCCGAACTGCCGCCCCGGCCCTGGCTGGGTGAGCGGCAACCCCCTTCAGCGAGTGACCTGATCCAGCACGTCCTGTGGAGGTCCAACGGGACCGGCCGCGGGGAGGCCGTGGATGGGCTGGATGTGCGGGCCGCCCTCACCCTTGTGTCAGCCGCGCGGGCAGAGATGGATGGCCTGGAAACGGCACTCCTGTTCCTGGCGCGGGCCGAGGGGCTGACCTGGCCCCAGATTGCCCAGAGCCTTGGGCTCCGCTCGGCGCAGGCCGCGCAGCAGAGACTGGATCGGCTGTCCGGCAGGCCCGAGACGGGTGTGGTGGGCTGACGTGGAATTCACTCCTCAGGCCAGTGCCGGAAGGGAAGGCCGCGATCCCGCCGGCGCGGTTCTCACCGGCATCGGCGCCAGCCCGGGCACCGCCTGCGGGACGGCCCGGACAGTTCACAGCGTCGACGAATTCTCCGCGGTGGCCCCCGGCGACGTTTTGGTCTGCCGCACCACTGACCCCGCCTGGACGCCACTGTTCGGGATCGCCGCTGCCGTCATCACAGAAACGGGCGGGATGCTCTCGCACGCCGCCATCGTGGCCCGCGAACAGGGCATCCCCGCCGTTCTGGGGGTAACCGGCGCGCTGACCCGCATCACGAACGGAACGACGCTCGTGGTCGACGGAACCCACGGAACCGTCCACGCGAAACCAGCAGGTCCCGGAGCGGGTCCATGAGCCCGCAGCAGCCATCCATGCTGCTCACCCTCCACGCCCTGAGGCTGCTCGGCTTCGCTGACACTGAGTCAGTTGCCGCCCGGTTTGGCCAGGATCCGCACGACGTCGAACGGCTCCTCATTGACGCCGGCGCGAACGGGTGGGCGTCGCGCTCCTCATTCGGCGGAAACCGGGGCTGGTCCCTGACCGTGGCCGGCAGGACTGAAAACGAACGGCTCCTGGCCGAGGAGCTGGACAGCGTGGGCGGCCAGGCAGCAGTCACCGCCGTGCACGCGAAGTTTGCACCGCTGAACGCAGGAGTCGTGGCCGCCTGCAGCAAACTCCAACTCCGCTGGCTCGCCGAGGGAAGTCAGTCCAACGATGGGATCGACGAGCCAACACAGCAAACCTTCACCCAGGCATTGGCGTCCTTGAGCGATCTGGAAGTCCGCCTGACCGCTGTGTTGCCGCGGTTCAGCGGATACGCGGAACGCCTCGAGCTGGCAGTGGAAAACGCAGCCACGGAGCCAGCGTGGCTCACCGCCACAGACCGCGACTCCTTCCACCGCATCTGGTTCGAATTGCACGAAGATCTCATCGCCACCCTCGGCATCCGGCGATGAACGCCCCAGCACGACCCCAAAAGTGACAGCGGAACCGCGGTCAACCGGTGCTGGATGACCCGCGCGCGGCGGCTTGGACCTGTGTGACGGGTTTGGTGGCGGGCATGCCGAGCACGGCGATGACGGTGAGGACGGCGGCGATCATGACGGCCAGGAACACGGCGGACGAGGCCGCCACGATGGTGTGGGGATCCGTGTCGCCGTGCGGGGTGCCGGCGTAGACAGCGTTCGCTATCGCACCGAAAACGGCGACGCCGATGGAGCTGCCGATGGATCGGGCGAAAAGGTTGGTGCCCGTGACCACGCCGCGCTCGTTCCATTCGACGCTCGTCTGGGCGGCGATCAGGGTTGGGGTCGCGACCAGGCCGAGTCCGAGCCCGACGATGAAGCAGCTGACGGCGACCAGCGCAACGTTGGGGACGGAGGCCGTGACGGCCAGGACTGCTGTGCCGATGACGGTGACCGTGATGCCGATAAGGGCAGTGTTCCGGAACCCGATGCGCAGATACAGGCGGCCCGATTGGGAGGCACTGATCGGCCAGCCGATGGTCAGCGCTGCCAGGGCGAGTCCGGCCACGATCGGGGAGGTCGAGAGGGCTCCCACGAGGAACGTGGGAACGTACGAAGTGATGCCCAGCATGACCGCTCCGACCCCGAAGGCGACCATCGCCGTCGTCGCCAGCAGCCGCCGGGAAACCACCCACGGCGGCAGCACCGGCTCCGCCGCCCTCCGTTCGACGAGAATAAACGCGACGAACAGGAGGGCACCGCCGGCGAACACTGCGTCGCTGATGGCGGAGTCCCAGGCCCAGGCCTGGCCGCCCTCGAGGGCCCCGAGAATGAGCAGGGTGAGCGACACGGTGAGCAGCCCCGCGCCGAGATAGTCGACCCGGTGCTTTACGGGCTCGATGTTCTCGTGGAAGGACCGGACCAGCATCCATCCGGCCACCAGGCACAGCGGGATGTTCACAAGGAAAATGCCGCGCCAGATCCCGAGCGAGGCAAACACTCCCCCGAGCGTCGGGCCTACCACCGAGGAGACAGCCCACACGCTCGCCAGGTAGCCCTGCACCTTTGCCCGCTCGGCGAGGGTGTAGATATCGCCGGCGATGGTGATGGCCATCGGCTGGACCGCGCCGGCGCCCAGGCCCTGCACTACGCGGAACGCGATGAGGACCGGCATGCTCCAGGCGACTCCGCACAGGATCGAGCCGAGCAGGAACAGGCCGATTCCGATCAGCATGATCGGCTTGCGGCCGATGGTGTCCGAGAGCTTCGCGTAGACCGGGACGGACACGGCCTGCGCCAGCAGATAGGCGGAGAACAGCCACGGGAACGAGCTGAACCCGCCTATGTCGTGCACGATCGCGGGCACGGCTGTCGCCACCACGGTCGCGTCGATCGCCACCAGGCCGGTGGAGAGCATCAGGGCGATGAGGACGGGTCCGCGTTTGGAGCGGAAACCGACTCCCTCGGCAGGCATGGTGGTCACGTGCATCACTCCCATCGGCGCCCGAAGCGCGGTGCGTGAACCGGTTACGGCCCCGACAACATAACTTCCCCGTTCGACAAATTAGTCCCGGTCCAGGATCTTGCAGCCCGGGCGGACGGGAGATTGACCGGCTTGTCCCTTCAAATGGCGTTCCACCGCGGCTTCCTGATCTGTGAACTATTCCGAAGAACTCCGATGACACAAATGATCAGAAGGCTTAGCATTATGGCGGGGGACGGGCTGATCAAACCCACAGGCGTATCCGCGTGACGGTCTCATATTCGACCAGAGGATCCGCCATGAACCAAAAGCGAATTGCCGCCACCGTCTTCTGTTCCCGCCTCACGTCTCGCGACACGGGCATGGCCGTCGTCATGTATCTGTTCATGGCAAAGCTTTGGATGATGCACAGGCGCATTTCCGGCTTCCTGGTCTTTCTCGTCGGCGTCGCCGCTGCACTGACGCTGACATCGGCGGCCAGTCCTATGCCTACTCCATCTGCCACATTGAAGAGCGATGCCGAGGGGTCCAAGGCTGCTCTCGTGCGAATCGACCTCCTTGCCATCGCGGAGATCGCCCATATTGACCACAGCACAGGCGAGGTAGTGATCTCCCGTGGCCGGTCCACAGTGCCGCTCGGTTCCGCTACCGGCGTGGTCGTTTCAGCAGACGGGATTGTGGCGACCACTTGGGAGAATCTTGCCGTCGACGAGGGCGCTGTGGCCGCATACAGCGCGAACGAGCTCTTCGCCAAAGTGATCGGAGTGCCGATCGTTGGAAACGGCGGGAATCCGCTGCGGCGAGGCTCGACGCCTGATCGATACTGGGCGGCGCACCTGCAGCACTGCTACGACCAGGTGGAGCACTGTATCGTCTTTCGCGTCCCCCAGTACCGAGTGCACACTTACACGGCGGAGCCTGCGACCGTCATGGCCGAGCTGCTCAACCACCCGACCGGGCCCAAAGACATCGCGTTGCTCAGGATCAGTGGCGGCGGTGGCGCGCCGACAGCCACGCTGGCCGCGCCGGCCGCAGCACCAGGTGCGAATCCCGTACTGGTCGGCTTCACCGAGGATCCGAGCCCTAAGGCGGGACCGGCGCAGTTTCCGGTGGCGGTGGACACCGCCGCGGGCCGAATCCGCTCTAGTCAGGACCTTGCCGGGCCACTCGACGCCGGCGTGTCCGGCGGCCCCGTGCTCGACGGGGCAACCGGCCAGGTCCTCGGCCTGATGGGGCCCCGCCAGCCGGACGGCCAGGGCACTCTGGTGCCGGCCGCGTCCATTCAAGCAGCTATGGCCGCGGCGGGCGTTGAGGCCTCCCCATCGAAGTTCGATGCTGTATTCCGGCGGGGCATCGATCACCTCTCATCGGGCATGGGCGGATCGGCCGAGAGCGCACTCGAAGAGTCCTTGACCTACTTCGATTCCGCCTTGGCGACAAGTTATCTTGAGCAGGCCCGAAAGATGAGTAGCGAGCACCCGATGGGAGACCAGGCGACCGCCGCCGCAGACGCTGGCAAGGACGGCCCCCTGCAGGCTGCCCTCCTGCCCGGATTCGCCGGATTCCTGCTCCTGGCCGGAATCCTGGCCGTCCTGGTCCTGCGTCGCGGCAGGGCGTCAGCCGCTCGGGGCGTCGGCGGGGCCCCGCCTCGCCCCGCTGGCCGTCCAAGCTCAAAGGGTGCCGAAGGGAGACCTGTTGCCCCTCTGAAACCCCAAACCGGCGAGAGCCAGACCGCAATGACCCGGGCTGCGCGGGCTGATGAAGATCAGGTCCTGCGACAGCAGGCCGGACACGGCGGGACGGGCCCCGTGCGGACCGAAGCAGCCGGGCACAAGAGTTCTCCTCCCTCGCAATCTCCGGCATCTGGCGGGCGAGGTCAGCCGGCTTCGGGGGCGACCGGGGACGTAAATACGGGCCCAGATGGTGGCGAAACCCGCACGGCCGGACCGCTGGCACCCCGCGCCGCGGAGAGACAGGGCAGGACGTTTTGTTCCCAGTGCGGCAGATCAGTGCGCCCCGGAGCGCGGTTCTGCTCCAGCTGCGGTTACCCGGTCGGGTGAACCGTGGAGCCCGTTCAGGATTACCTCTATCCCGGGGCAGAATTCGCGGGTTATCAGATCCAGTCCCTGGTCGCCCGCGGCGGCATGGGAGTCGTGTACCGGGCGCTGGACGTGCAGCTCGGCCGACCCGTCGCACTCAAGCTCCTGGCCCCGGAACTTGCAGCCAACGAGAAGTTCCGCCAGCGGTTTGTCCGTGAGTCCCGGCTCGCCGCCTCGGTGGACCACCCCAACATCTTGCCGATCTACGCTGCCGGGGAATGGTCGGGACTGCTCTACATCGCCATGCGCTTTGTGCACGGCACTGATCTCAAGGCAGAACTTGACGCTCGCGGCCCTCTCCCGCTGACCGAGGCCCTGGGCATTCTTTCCCACACGGCCGCGGCCCTGGACGCCGCGCACGGCGCGGGCCTTGTCCACCGGGACGTCAAGCCCGGCAACATACTGCTCTCTGACGACCCGGCAAACGGCCACCGGCTCGTCTACCTCACGGACTTCGGTCTCACAAAGCGCACCACCTCCGCCACGGGCGTGACGACGGCCGGTCACTTCCTCGGCACCTTGGACTACGTCGCACCCGAGCAGATCCGCGGCGGGGACATCGATAGTCGGGCCGATGTGTACGCGCTGGCGTGCGTGGCCTACACGCTGCTCGCAGGCCACCCGCCGTTCGACCATGACGACGACTCGGCCCAGCTGTGGGCGCACATGACCGAGGAGCCGCCGCGCCTCACCTTGGAACGGCCGGAGGTCCCTCCTGCAATGGAGGCTGCCATCGTCAAGGGCATGGCGAAACAACCCGAGGACCGGCCCCCAACATGCGGCGCGCTCGTTACCATGATGTCCGGCGGCCCGCCTGGCAAGGTTGTTCCAGCGCAGCCCCGAGGCGCGGGGAAACACGCGGTCCCGCCCCGCGCCACTAGACCCGGCAAGGGCAACGGCGGCGCCGCCCCGGTGGAAGCAGGGACCCTCGTCCGCGCGGGCGCGAACGCCCACTTGGGCGGACGATCCACCGGGTCCCGGGGTAGGCGTGCTGAGCGGCGGCCGGGCCGGGCCGCACGGCTGGCTGTGCTAGGCGGGGCGCTCCTCCTCCTAATCCTCGCCATCCTCGCCGGCGCGCTGCTCCCGCCGATGCTGTCTGGAGAAAAGTACGTAACCTTTCGCGCGGATGGCGTCCCGTACACCCTCGATGTCCCGCAGAGCTGGACTGCCCGAACTCACGAAGCTGGCGACAGCACCGTCAGTGTGCTCTCGGACGCAGACCTGACGGCGCTTTTCGCCGACGAGCCGGACGCTCCGGCTGCCGCGGCCCGAACGGCCAGTGAACCGGAGAAAGTCGCCGGACTCGCCATCTACCACCGGCCCGCCGGGCTGACCAATCAATCCCCGACCGCCCGCGTCCGCACGGCGGAAGCGCTCCTGCCCGGCCGGGACGCGCATCTGGTGGACCGCGGGCCGGCTACCGTCGGGGAGGTTAAGGGGCAGGCCATGGAGGGGACGATTCCCCTCTCATCCGCCGTCACGCTGCAGGTCCGGGTCTTCGTCGTTGAGACCGATCCGGTCCAACTCCTGGTCTTTTTCGCCCCCTCGTCGCTGTTCGAGCAGCGCACGGAAACTTTCGATCACGTCGTCGGTTCTCTACGCCGGACGAAGTAAGGAAGGTCGCCATGCCGGACCAAGTGCCACCCCCGGACGGAACTGCGCTTTTCGTGCGCGCAAATGGCCGTGAGTGGAGCTTTCCGCCGCAGCAGACAGTTCAGGTTGGTCGGGATGCTGGCGCCGATGTTTCTATCGATGACGATCGTGTCAGCCGCGAACACGTCCGGCTTTGGCACAGCGAGGGCAGATGGTGGGCGGCAGATCAGGCAAGCCGCAACGGCACCTGGGACATGGAGTCGGACCGGGTGCTGGACGGCCCGGTGCCGCTACTCACCGGCGGGCTTCGGCTCCGTCTTGGCGCTATGGACGGACCCGAGGTGCTCCTCATGCCCCACCCGCCCGGACAGCCGGTGAGGCCACGCGTGCTCACTCTCGGGCGGTCGCACTCGTGCGACGTTGTGGTGGATGACCCCCTCGCGTCCCGGAGTCACGCCGTGGTCGAGGTCGGCGAAGCCGCCGTCCTGCGCGACGCCGGCAGCTTCAATGGAACATTCCTCAACGGGGAACGCGTCCACGGTGACGCCCTGCTCTCAATCGGTGACCTCATCGGTATCGGATCGAGCACTTTACTCTGGGACGGCGCCACCGCGGCCATGCCGCCACCGCAACGTCCCGCGTTCAGCGCCCGGCACCTGGAGGTCACCACCAAGACTGGCGCCCACCTGATGGACGATGTGTCCATCACCGTCCCGGCCGGGACGCTCGTGGCGGTCATAGGGCCTTCCGGCGCTGGCAAATCCACCCTCCTGGGCGCCCTTACCGGGCTGCGCCCGGCCACTCGCGGGCACGTCAGCTGGAACGGGCGGGACCTCTACGCCGAGTACGCCCAGCTCCGGTTCCTGGTGGGCCTGGTTCCCCAGGAGGACATCCTCCACCGGCAACTCACCGTCCGCCGCGCGCTCCATTTCGCAGCTCAATTGCGACTGCCCCCAGACACTAGCTCCGCAGAGCGCGACGAACGGGTCAATCAAGTCGTCGCCGAGGTCGATCTGACCAACCAAATCGACCAGCGCATCGATTCCCTCTCCGGGGGGCAACGAAAGCGGACCTCGATCGCCCTCGAGCTGCTCACAGCGCCCCAGCTGCTCTTTTTGGACGAGCCTACCTCCGGGCTCGACCCCGGCCTGGACAAGCAGGTCATGGGCAGCTTGCGCTCTCTCGCCGACGCCGGCCGCGTCGTGCTGGTAGTCACCCACAGCGTCCTCGCCCTGGACGAATGCGACCGTGTGCTGGTCCTCGCCCGCGGCGGACGCGTGGCGTTCTTTGGACCACCGGCCGAAGTACTCCCATTCTTCGGTGTGGACAACTACCCTGCGGCGTTTGCGGCACTCGAGGACCCGACGTGGGTGGGCAAATACGCCCAATCGCCTGCTCGTGACGCGTACATAGGAAGGACCGCTTCAGCCAACGTGCCCGTACCTGTGGGCGACGCGCCCCCTCCGCCCCGCGCGGCCCCGCTGCGCCAGTTGTGGACGCTGATGCGGCGCAACGCCGCCGTCGTCGCCGCAGACCGCCTCTTCGTGGTCCTCCTTGTCGGCATGCCGATGCTGCTCGCCCTGATGGCGCACGCCTTCCCCGGCGAGGCCGGGCTGTCCATGCGGGAGGCCGGGGGCGATCTGTATCAGGTCCAACAGCGGCTCATTGTCCTCGTGGTCGGAGCAGCGCTCATGGGAACAGCCCTCACGGTGCGCGAACTGGTCGCGGAACGGCCCATCTACCGGCGGGAACAGGCCGTTGGCCTCTCCCCTACGGCTTACCTGCTCGGCAAGTTTGTGGTGCTTGGCGCCTTGGTCGCAATCCAGTGCATCCTGTTCACCGTGATGGCTCTCCTCGGTCTGCCGGGACCGGACGATGCCTTGGTACTCGGCAATGGGCACCTGGAGATTGCCGTGGCTGTGGCAGCGGTTGGCGTCGCCATGACCGCCGCCGCGCTGGTGATCTCGGCTGCCGCGACATCGACTGAACAAACCATGCCTGCGCTCGTCGCCTTGGTGATGGCGCAATTGGTCCTTTGCGGTGGGCTGTTCGCTATCCAAGGCCGCGCCGGACTCGAGGAGGTGTCGTGGCTGCTCCCTGCACGTTTTGGCTACGCGGCTGCGGCGGCCACTGTCGGGCTCCAGAAACCGCCAGCACCCGAAGTGGACACGCTCTACGACCCGACAGCCGGACAATGGCTCACAGACACCGGGTTCCTCGGAATTCAGGCCGTCGCGTTCCTCGCACTGGCCTATTGGGCGTTGCACCATTCTGTCAACCGAAACCCTTGGCGGTGAGATCGAACTGCGGTCAAACCCCGACGGCGTGGCCAATTACCCCGCCAGTGGTGGAGAGTCGCCGCGGATCTATTGGGCCCAGTCGGCGTCGTCGTAGGGGCGTCCGCGGAAGTGGGCGCGGAGGTACTCCCCCACCACGGCAGCGCCCAGGTCTCCGGCCTCGGGCGCCACCACGCGGCCGTCGATGCGGCGGGCCATTCGCTGGACGAAACGTTCCAGGGAAGGGTCGTCGCCGAGCCGGAAGAACGTGGCCTGCGTGCCGGCGCGGGCCAGGCGGTCCAGTTCGGCGACCGTCACGCGGATGGTCTCCGGATCCGGCGGCCAGCAGAACCAGGACTCGCCGTCGGCCAGCAGGTGCGCGGTGGGTTCGCCGTCGGTCACCACGAGGAGGACGGGCTGCATCGACGGGTGCTGACGGAAGAACCGGCCGGCCAGCAGCAGGCCGTGGTGCAGGTTGGTTCCCTGCTCCCGCAGGGCCGGCAGGGCCGTGAGCTCGCCAATGTCCATGGTCTGCGCGTAGCGGCCGAACGTGATCAGCTGCAGCCGGTCGCCGCGGAACCGGGTTGAGACGAGGTGGTGCAGGGCGAGGGCGGTACGTTTCATGGGCACCCAGCGTCCCTCGGCGGCCATCGAGAAGGACACGTCCGCAAGCAGGACGACGGCGGCCTGCGTGCGCGCCTCCGTCTCCGTGACTTCGATGTCGCCCACGGCGAGGCGCAGTCCGCGGCCAGGGTCACCGCCGTCGGCGATCGTGCGGCGGATCGCGTTGGTGATGGTGCGGGTGACGTCCCACGGTTCGGCGTCGCCGAACTCCCATTGGCGGCTGGAGCCGGTCTGCTCCCCGGCCGCCCCGGCAACCCGCGTGTCCCGGCGGCCCTGCCGGCCGGAGAGTTGCTTGGCGGTGTCCCGCAACAGGGACCTGCCGAGCCGCCGCATGGCCTGCGGGGACAGCCGGAGATCGCCGTCGGCGCCGCGCTGGAGGAAGCCGCCGTCCTGCATGGCCCGTTCGATCTCCGCGAGGGTGCGGGCCGTCACGGCGGCATTCTGTCCGAGCTGGCGGGCGAGGGCGTCCAGGTCCAGGTCATCGAGGCGTGACCCGCTGTAGGCCTGGGAGAGCTGTTCGGCCAGCTCGTCCAGTTCGGCGATGTCCTGGAGCACGCCGGTGCCGTCGCCGAGTCCGAGTCCTTCCTCGCCCTCGAAGCGTTCGGAGCCGGACCAGTCCTCGCCGGGGCGCAAAGCCTGCAGGTTGGAATCGAGTTGGCCCAGCTGTGCCATAAGCTCGGGCGAGCCGAACGCCTGGGCGGAGAGCCGCATCAGCTCCTCGCGCTGCTCGGCGGACATGGATTGCAGGAGCCGCTGGGCGGCGGCCGCGCGCTGGGCGAGCGCGTCCACCAGCTCCTCGACCGACTGCGGGTTCTCCGGGAAGAACTGGCCGTGCTTGGCCATGAATTCCTGGAAGTCCGCGTCGGTGTCCTCACCGCGGCGGTGTTTGCCGAGGAGCCCGTTGAGGTCCTGCAGCATCTCGGCCACGGCCGCCCGGTCCTCCTCGGTGGCGCCCTCGAGCGCCTCCTTCATACCGGCGAACCGCTGGTCCAGGAGTTCGCGGCCGAGCAAGTCCTTGATCCGCTCGTAGGCCTCCCGCGCGGTGCTCGACTGCCAGTCATAGGAGGCGAGCTCGTTGACCGCCGCCGCCGTGGAGCGCGGCAGGTTCTGCAGTTGCATCTCCCGGAAGGCGCGGTCGGTGTTGTCCATCATCGCGTCGCGGGCGAGCTGCTTGCGCTCCTCCAGCACCGCAGTCTCAAGCAGCTTCTGGACTTCGCTGAGGGTGCCGTCCAGGTTGTGCCGGCCCAGCAGTTCACTGCGCCGCTGCTGGACGCGGCCGGCGAGCTCGTCGAGGCCTTCCCGGTTCCGGCCGCCGCGGCGCAGGAACTCCCGGAGGGCGTGCCGGGGCGAGTAGCCGGCCATGACGTCCTCGGCGACGGCGTCCAGCGCCTCCGCCAGGTCCACCGGCGGGGCGAGCGGATCCGGTCCTCCCGTGTACCGGCCGTACCTGGACCGGTTGTGAGCGGTCATGAGGCCTCCTTAGCCGTAAAGCTGCCTACCCGTAGATTGTCTCCTCGTCGTCGGACTCCTTGGAGATCCGCCGGGCGAGGTAGAGCCCTTCCAGCGCAAGCTCGACGGCGGCGGCGCGCTGCCCGTCGTTTTCCGCGCCCAGGCGCTCACTGATGTCGTCGTAGAGGCTGGATCCGTTGAGGGACGGCAGGTTGTGGAGGAACTCCCGCGCGGTGACCAGTTCCCCGGTGGTGACCGTGGCGTGGCCGTCGAGCGCGGCCACGAGCGGGCCCATGTCCAGGCCGTGGAAGTGGGCCCGGACGGCTTCCGCGGTGGCCATGCGCAGGAGGTGGTCCAGGACGTCCTGTTCCCGGCCTTCCTCGCCGGATTCGAACTCGATCTTTCCGGCGAGGACGTCCACGGCGGCGTCCAGGTCGATGATCCGGGCGACGGCCTCGTCTTCGCCGCGCACGCTGGCCCGGCGCAGGGCCGCCGCGGCAACGGTTTCGGCGCCGGCGATGGCGAACCGCGCGGAAACCCCGGAGGTCTGGTTGACCGCCGGCGACTGCCGCAGCGCCCGGGTGTAGCGGGCCAGGATCTCGAGGATGACGGGCGGGACGCCGGCCACCAGCTGCCCCTCCTGCCGGATGACGGCGACCTCGTCGTCGAGCTCGATCGGGTAGTGGGTGCGGATCTCGGCGCCGAAGCGGTCCCGCAGGGGCGTGATGATCCGGCCGCGGTTCGTGTAGTCCTCCGGGTTGGCGGACGCGACCACCAGGACGTCCAGCGGCAGCCGCAGCACGTAGCCGCGGATCTGGATATCGCGTTCCTCCATCACGTTGAGCATCGAGACCTGGATCCGCTCGGCCAGGTCGGGCAGCTCGTTGATGGCGATGATTCCGCGGTTGGAGCGCGGGACCAGGCCGTAGTGGATGGTTTCCGGGTCCCCGAGACGGCGTCCCTCGGCCACCCGCATCGGGTCGACGTCGCCGATCAGGTCCGCGACGGAGGTGTCCGGCGTCGCGAGCTTTTCGACGTACCGTTCCGAGCGGTGCCGCCACGCCACCCGCAGCCGGTCCCCCTCGGTGAGGGCCAGGGCGCGGGAGTGCTCCGTGATGGGTTCGTAAGGGTGTTCGTTCAGTTCCGAGTCCTCGATCACCGGCGACCACTCGTCCAGCAGCCCGGCCAGGGTGCGCAGGAGCCGCGTCTTGCCCTGGCCCCGTTCGCCCAGCAGGACGACGTCATGCCCGGCGAGCAGGGCCCGCTCGAGCTGGGGCAGGACGGTCCGGCTGAACCCGAACATCCCGGGCCAGGGATCCCGGCCGGCGGCGAGCGCGGCGAGCAGGTTGTCGCGGATTTCGCGGCGCAGGTCCTTGTGGACGTGGCCGGAGGCACGCAGTTCACCAACAGTGAAGATATCGGGGCGATCACTCACTCCTCCACCGTAGACCTCTACCGTGCGGGGAATCGAGGGATTCTTGCAGATTCCTGCGCATTGGGGCGGGGTGCAAGAGAGCCGCCCGGGGTCCCCGGTCCGAGCCTGCGAGGGACGGGGCAGGCGGTGAGCGTTAGGCTGATTCTTGATGACTGCATCAACCGCGCCGAAACCATCTGCCGGGCCCTCACCCGAGCAGCAGGGCACGCTCCTGCTGCTGGTGCGCCACGGGGAGACGCCGACGACGGGCAGGTTGCTGCCGGGCCGGGCACCGGGGCTGCATCTGTCCGACCGGGGCCGGGACCAGGCTGACCGGGTCGCGGAACGGCTCGCGGGACTTCGGGTCGACGGCATCTACTCCTCGCCGCTGGAGCGCACCCGCGAGACGGCGGAGCCGGCGGCGTCCCGCGCCGGACTGGAAGTGACGCACGACGACGGCCTGCTCGAATGCGACTTCGGCGAGTGGACGGGCGCCTCGCTGGCCGAGCTGGCGCGCTTGCGGGCGTGGCAGACCGTCCAGCACAGCCCATCCACCTTCCGTTTCCCGAAGGGCGAGAGCTTCACGGAAATGCAGGCGCGGATTGTCGGAGCGCTTGAGGTGCTGCGCACAGCCCACCCCGGCGGCGTCGTCGTGTGCTTCTCCCACGCCGACCCCATCAAGGCCGCCGTCGCCCACGCCCTGGGCACGCCCCTGGACCTCTTCCAGCGGATCGTCATAAGCCCGGGCTCGGTGTCCGCCATCTCCTATGTGGACGGCCAGGGACCCGCCGTGCTCATGGTGAATTCGACGTCGGAACCCCTCAGCGGGCTGAGGACGCCGTGAATTCGGGACAGACTGTGGGACCGCCAGTGATACGGGACAGCCGGTGTCCGGCCGGGAGCTGACCCTGCTCGCCGGGGGCCGCGTCGAGCTGCTCGGACGTATCCCGCGCAGCAGCAACGAGACGTTCCTCGCCCAGGTCTCCTGCGGGGACGACGCCGCCTATGCGGTCTACAAGCCCGAGGCCGGCGAACGACCGCTGTCCGATTTCGAGCCCGGCCTCTACCGGCGGGAACGCGCCGCCTACCTGCTCAGCGAATCTCTGGGCTGGGGTTTCGTCCCGCCGACCGTGATCCGCGAGGAAGCTCCGCTGGGGGTCGGGTCTCTGCAGTGGTTCATCGAGTGCGACTTCCGCGAGCACTACTTCACTCTGTTCGAGGACGCCCCAGAGACGCACCGCGACCTGGCGCGGATTGCCCTGTTCGACTACGTCGCCAACAACACCGACCGCAAGAGCGGGCACGTACTGCGCGGCGACGACGGACGGGTCTGGGGCATCGACCACGGACTGTGCTTCTCCGCCGCTTTCAAACTCCGCACCGTGATCTGGGACTTCGCCGGCGAACCTATCCCCGATGCCCTGCTCGAGGACATCGCCCCGCTCGCCGAGGCCGCTCCTCCCGAGGTGGCCGGGCTCCTCGACGACGACGAGTTCACCGCCCTGCAGCGCCGCGTCCA
Source organism: Arthrobacter sp. 05T410 (assembly GCF_056396505.1). Lineage (NCBI taxonomy): Bacteria > Bacillati > Actinomycetota > Actinomycetes > Micrococcales > Micrococcaceae > Arthrobacter > Arthrobacter sp. 05T410. The sequence continues at coordinate 111,619 of NZ_JBFTLP010000007.1, forward strand.
GCGCCTGCTGCACGCCCGGGTCCTGCCGGTTGACCGCACCGGCATGCGCTACCCCTGGCCGCTCGTTTAGGCACCCGCCCGTCCGGGTGGCTCGGATATGCCGCCGGGGACCGCGGCCTGTCCAACGATCCCGCCATCTGGCGCAACGTCCGGACGGACGGCCAGCTAGAATCGGGCCCGTAAAATGGGGCCATGGTGAAATCCGCTCCGCGGTTCGCGGGATGAAGAGCGCTGGTGGCCGACTGCTGGCCGGACTTGAGCTCGACCGCGCAGCGGCTGAGCCTTTGCACCAGCAGCTGTATGCGCAGTTGCGCACCCAGATCCTGACGGGTTCAATGCCGAGCGGAACCCGCTTGCCCTCGACCCGCACACTCGTCACCGAGCTGGGAGTATCGCGGATCACTGTCGTGTCTGCGTTCGAGCAACTCACTGCTGAGGGCTTCCTGCGCTCACGTGCGGGTGACGGCACATACGTCGACACCCTGTGGAGCGATGCCGCCCCGCAGCGGCCGATGTCCCGGCCGCCGCTGTCCGAACGCGGAGCCGCCACCTCTTCGCGGGGCACCGACCTGTTCAGCGAGGCGCCGCACACGTGGGCGCCCGCCGAGACCGAATCGTTCGTTGCCAGCCAGGTTGCGTCCTCGGCTTTCCCCGCGGCGACCTGGAAACGCCTGTTGGGGCGCCATGCCGGGCGCACCGATCCGCTTGCGATCGGGTACAGCGATCCCCACGGCTACCGCCCACTGCGGGAAGCGATCGCGGAATACGTCAACGACGTGAGAGCCCTGGGGTGCACGGCGGACCAGGTGGTCGTCACCTCCGGTGCGCAGCAGGCCTTCAACGTGCTGGCGGTTCTCCTGCTCGACGCCGGCGACCCCGTCGTCGTCGAGGACCCGGGGCACATCTCCGGACGGCTCGCCTTCCAGTCCCAGGGCTGTCCTGTCCGAGGCGTCCCAGTCGACGACGAGGGAGCAGTCCTCCCGGACGACGACGCGGCTCCGGCACGCCTGGCCTGTCTGACCCCCGCGCGGCAGCATCCGCTCGGCATTGCGATGAGCCCGGGGCGAAGGGCGGAGTGGATCGCGTGGGCGCAACGGAACGGGAGCTGGATCGTCGAGGACGACTGCGACAGCGAGCTGCGCTACCGCGGGAAATTCCTCCCCACCCTGTTCGGGCTCGATTTGAGCAGGCAGGTGATCACTGTGGGCTCCTTCAGCAAGGTGCTCGCGCCGTCGATCCGCCTCGGATACTGCGTGCTGCCGGAGGACCTGGTGAAGCCGTTCGCATCCGCATCATCGGTCATTGGGCGCCCGCCCGCGATGGTGCTCCAGATGGCCCTCACGGACTTCCTGTCGGAAGGGCATCTGCACGCCCACCTTCGCCGCACCCGGCGTCTCTACGCGGCACGTCAGGACGCCCTGCTCGAAGCAATCGATCACCAGTTGAGCCACAGGATTGAAGCCGCCCCGGTCGACGCTGGCCTGCACGTCATGGGTTGGCTCCGTGAACCGGTCGACGATATCGAGGTAGCCAGGGGACTGGCCGCGGGCCGGGTGTACACCTACCCCCTCGGCGAGTACCGGCTCACCCGGCAGCTCCCCCCGGCGCTGCTAATCGGGTTCGCCGGCACCGCGGAGGAGCACATGCCGCAGGCTGTCGGCAGGATGGCCGCCGCGTGGGACCGATGGGAGCGCATCGCCGCAGGTTCCTGAATGGACTTAACGACTGTGGCCTTAATGGACCTTTTTTGCGATCCATTACCGGCGTACAAATGATGAGTGACATTCGCCACCACCCCTGACACGCCTCCCGAGGAGCCAACGATGCCCCCTGCCGACGCCCAATTTAAGGCGCTCCTAAGATCCCGCCTCAACCAAGAGGAGATCGACTCCCTGCCCCGCCTGACCGACGAGCTGGCCCGGACCCTGATCGAACGGATCGACCGCGCCCCTCTGTTCGCCCACGCCTACGCCCTCCTTGGCAACCTGACCTACGGCGGGTACGGGCCCGATGACGTGCTCGACTTCGCGCATCGGCACGGCCTGGCCGGCGCCTGCATCCACCTCCTCGACGGCGAGGAGCGGAGCCTGGGCCGGATGAGCGAGAACAGGCTTCGCGAGTTCGCCGACCGCGCGCGCCACCTGGGTCTGGGGATCCACCTCGAAATCAGCACCACCCTGCGCGCGGACGTGGACGAGGTAGTCCGCATCGCGGGGGTCCTCGGCGTCCGGCACATCCGCGTCTACTCGCGCTTCGAGGGCACGCTCTCGCAGGTGATGACACTGATCGAGCAGGACCTGCGCCGGCTCGCCGTGCTCGCAGACGAGCACGATCTGCACTTCTCCTTCGAGCAGCACGAGGAACTGCGCTCCACCGAGATCGCCGAGTTGCTGCGCCGGGTCTCCCATCCGCGCCTGCACGCCATGTTCGATTTCGGGAACATGATCAATGCCTGCGAGCGTCCCATGGATGCCCTCTCCGCGCTCGCGCCGCACATCCTGCAGGTTCACCTGAAAGGGGTCCATGTTCTTCCCGAGGGAGACGGATACGGTCACCGCGGTGTCCTGCAGGGAAGCCCTGAGGACGACTTGCCCGGTGCGCGGATGCTCTTCGAGCTCCTGATACTCGGCGAGGACGAGCCTCAGGTCATCGCCCTGGCCCTCGAACAGGAAAATCTTTACTACGCTCCCGCCTTCCGCCACGCCGGCGAAGGCGCGGACCCGTTCATCCCGTACCGCGATCTGAGCACTACCGGCATCCCGCACGGATGGACCCGGGATGAACTGCTCGCTGCAGAACCCGGCTGGGCCGACCACCAGGTGGCCCACGTGAAGGAGCTACTCGCCTCGCTGCGCGACATCGCCGTCGCGCAGCTCGACACAACGAAGTCCCTGGCAGGTGCACGATGACCACATTGACTCAGACCCCCGGGAAGTCCACGAACCGCGTCGACTGGAGCAAGTGGATCCGCTTCGCTCTGCTCGTCATGGCGGGCGGCACCATCTACAAGCTCGCCAACCTCAAGGACGCGTTCTACGTCCCCATGCAGGAGGCAATGGGCCTCAGCCACACTGAGATCGGCACCCTGCTGAGCGTCAACTCGATGGTCGCGACGGCGCTCTTCATCGTCGGCGGCTACCTCGCCGATCGCTTCTCCACGCGGATCCTCATCCCGCTCGGACTCGTGGGCACCGGAGCGCTGGGCCTGTTCCTCAGCACGTTCCCCGGCTTCAGCACGCTCCTGCTCCTGTTCGCGCTGCTCGCCGTGTGCTCGGACTGCCTGGTCTGGCCCGCGTTGCTGAAGAGCATCCGTCAGCTTGGCGGCTCGAAGGAACAGGGGCGGCTCTTCGGCCTCCTCGAGGGCGGTCGCGGCGTCGTCGACACTGCCGTGGCGTTCTCCGCGCTGGGAATTTTCGTCCTGCTCGGTTCGGGTACCGGCGGATTCCGTGCGGCCATTGCCTTCTACGCCATCATTGACGTCGTCGTCGGCGTGCTGTTGTTCCTGCTGCTTCGCAGTCAGCCAAGCAATCAGACAAGCGAGCAGGCGAGCGAGCAGCCCGTGGCGAAGAAGCAGAAGGCCGGCCTCGGCGAAATCTGGCGTGCCGCGCAGCAGCCGCAGCTGTGGTGGGTGAGCTTCACCGTGTTCATGGTGTACGTCGTGTACTGCGGCCTCACCTATTTCATCCCGTATTTGACCTACGTGTACGGGCTGCCTGTCGCGCTGGTCGGCGCCTACGGCATCATCAACCAGTACGGCCTGAAAATCATCGGTGGCCCGATCGGCGGAGTCCTCGCGGACAAGGTGGTCAAAGGTGCGAGCCGGTACATCCGGTTGGCGTTCCTGTGCCTGATCCCGGTGGTGGCGGTGCTGCTGTTCCTCCCGGCCGATCCCGGCAGCCAGATCCCGGCGATGATCGTGACCCTGCTGTTCTCGCTTATCGTCTTCACCATGCGGGGTGTGTTCTGGGCGCCGATGGACGAGGTCGGGATTCCGGAGGAGACCAGCGGCACGGCTTTCGGAATCGCATGCCTGGTCGGTTATGCACCAGGGATGTTCGCTTTCATCGTCTACGGGACAATCCTCGACGCAAATCCGGGAGCCGCCGGTTACCACATCGTGTTCCTCGTGCTCGCGGCGCTCGCCCTCGTGGGAGCGGCCGTGTCCAGCGGGCTCGTGCGAGCCGCCCGGGCCCGACGGGCTGCGGCCGAGGTTTGATCGTGTACCGGACGACGGCGGGGGCTTCCCGCCGTCGTCCGCTTCCGTTTTGGTGAGGTGCTGGACAGCGCGGGCGAGCCGTCGTCGGAGGCATGGATGGCGCCGAAGATCTACCGTGAGAAGCGTCTCAAATTATTACGGCGACAGCCGGAGGCCACCCGCCGGCAGGGTAAAGTTATCTGTTCGTAACATTTATCTGACTGAAATGTGTTTGAAGATGCCTGCAGACTCCGCTAATGAAGACAAGCCGAAACAGCTCCTCGGGCTAAGTGGCACCCAGACTATTGGCTCGGCGTTGGCCGCGGTGACCTCTGCCTTGGTGGGGTCCTTTCTAGGCGTTGCCGGGACGCTTATTGGCGCCGCACTCGGCTCCATCGTTGCCACGGTGGGCGCCGCCCTGTATGCCCGGACACTCAGTTCGGCCGCCACCGTGGCAATGACGAAAATCCCAAAGCGACGCAGGGGTGGACTGCCCGCTGACGACGACGGCATGCTGGCCGCCAGCGCCCCGGCCGAAAGCGAAGGACCTCGAGCCAACCGGCTGAAGAGGCAGGTCACCCCAAAGACCTGGATTAAGATCGGGGCGGTCAGTGCTGCCGCATTCGTGATCGCGATGGTCGGTGTCACTGCAGTCGAATTCGGAACCAATAAGCCCATCTCCAGCCTGGTCTCGTCGGCGTCGAGCATCGACGGTGCGGCTGGCCCCACGACGACGCTGGGCACGGCCCTGGGTGGCACTCCGACTGTCCCGGACAAAACGGACGCATCGACCAAGGACGTGAAGGAAGGACCCGGGCAAATCGCGCAAGTGCCCGGGCAGGTCGAGCAAGGTGCCACCAAGACAGATGGCCTGACCACGGAGGGTAGCCCCAGTGGCGCGGACAGCGGCTCGGCCGGAACCGCAGTGCCGGGAGCCGGCGCACCAAGCGACACCACGCCGGCGGACGTCGCCCCCGAAACCGGCCAGAGCCCGGAGCCTGCCCCCGCAACCGAACAGACCCCGCAGCCCGAGGTGTCCTCGGATTCGGGATCGGCCGAGCAGCCCGCACCGTAATGGCGATGACAGGGATCAAGGACCGATAGGAACCTGTTAGGGATTGCGGGGTCGGGCGGCGGTGTTGTGGCGGCTGGCTCATCCGACGAGGACCACCGTATTCTCAGCGGTCAGCCGGCATTTCGTTGCCGCGATGAAGCAAAGGCATTCACGAGCTCCGACTCAGTTGCCGGGGTCAACGCGGCTGCTCGCCCGCAGGTAGTTTTGCCTGATGGCCGGGTGGAAGTCCGGGGCGGGTGCGGCGTCCACCGCGACCGGCCAATCCGGCCGGTTGCCGCTGGAGGCCCAGACTGCCTGGACGGCAGCACCCCGGGCCACGTACTCCCCCGGGCTCGGGACCACGACCGGCAGGTCGAAGACCTGGGCCGCGATGGCCTGCACCGCGGGGTTCTGCACGGCGCCGCCGATCAGCAGGAGCCGTGTTGCGGGGCTCCCTTGCGCCCGGAGGGCATCCAGGCCGCCGGACAGTCCGCAGAGCATGCCTTCGATGGCGGCCCGGGCCAGATTGCTCCTGGTGCTGGAGGCAATGCTGAGCCCGTGGAAGCTGGCCTTGGCGTGGGGCAGGTTGGGCGTGCGCTCACCTTCGAAGTAGGGCACGAGCACCACGCCGCCGGCGCCGGGTTCGGCGCCCAGGGCAAGTCGCGCAAGTTCGTCGAAGTCCACGCCCAGGATGCCTGCCACGGAGCCGAGCACGCGCGCGGCATTAAGCGTGACGGCGATGGGCAGGTATTCTCCGCTGGCGTCCGCGAAGCCCGCCACCGTTCCGCTGGGATCGGCGACGGCACGGGACGCCACCGAGAACACCGTGCCACTGGTGCCGACGGACACCACCACGTCCCCGGGTTCGGCCCCCAGACCCAGGGCGGCGGCCGCGTTGTCTCCGGCGCCGGCACCGAGGAGAATGCGGTGCCCGGGTCCGGCCGGGCTTGATCCGGACTGGCCGGGCAACTGAGTCGCGGAACCGAAGCAGCCGGGGTGAACCGCCCCGGCGGAGCCGCCGGGGCCGAGCACCCGCGGCAGAACCACGGTGCCTGGATCCCGGTGCCCGGCAGCCCCGCTGGCTTCCCTGGCGTCCCGGCCGAAGGCCAGTTTGAACAGCTCCAGATCGTATTCGCCGGCCGAAGGGCTCCAGTATCCGGTGCCGCTGGCATCGGAGCGGTCGGTGGTGAGCTGGTCCAGGTCCGGGCCCAGCGGGCTGGTTGCTGCCGGACCGTAACCGCGGAGCCGCCAGGTCAGCCAGTCGTGGGGCAGCGCAACAGCCGCCACCCGGTCCGCCAGGTCCGGTTCGTGGTCCCGGACCCAGCGGATCTTGGTGATGGTGAAGGAGGCCACCGGGACCAGCCCGGTCCTGCGGGCAAAGTCGTCCGCCCCCACTTCGTCGGTGAGAGCGGCCGCTGCCGACGCCGATCGGGTGTCGTTCCACAGCAGCGCCGGGCGCACCACGTTGCCGGCGTGGTCCAGCAGCACCATGCCGTGCTGCTGGCCCCCCACCGAGAGCGCGCTGACGTCCGCCAGCCCGCCGGCGTCGTCGAACCCCGCTGACAAGGCCCGCCACCAGTGGCCGGGGTGGACTTCCGTTCCGTCCGGGTGGGCGGCCCGGCCCTCGCGGACCAGCGTGCCGGTGCTGGCGTCGAGGATTACCACTTTGCAGCTTTGGGTGGAGGAGTCGACGCCGGCAACAAGGTTCATGGAAGCAGCCCTCACGGTCTTAGCGGGCGCCGAGCAGGTGCTCGATGAAGAGCTGCTGCAGCTTCACGAAACCGAAGCCCTTGCCGCCGAAGTAGGCGTCGGCGTCGAAGTCCTCGTAGGAGGCGCGGTCGGCGCGGAGCTGTTCGTAGCCTTCGCCCGGGTTGAGGGTGGGTTCGTTGATTTCCGCCACGCGGGAGGACTGCAGCGCGGCCTGGACCTCGGGGTCGGCGCGGAAGGCCTTGGCGCGTTCCTTGAGCAGCAGGTAGGTCTGCATGTTGGCGGCCGCGGAGTCCCATACGCCGTCGATGTCCTCGGTGCGGCTGGGCTTGTAGTCGAAGTGGCGCGGGCCGTCGTAGGCCGGTCCGCCGTCGGGGCCGCCGTTTTCGAGCAGGTCCACGAGGGAGAACGCGTTCTGCAGGTCGCCGTGGCCGAACACCAGGTCCTGGTCGAACTTGATGCTGCGCTGGCCGTTGAGGTCGATGTGGAAGAGCTTGCCCTGGTAGAGCGCCTGGGCGATGCCGTGGGTGAAGTTCAGTCCGGCCATCTGCTCGTGCCCGGTCTCGGGGTTGATGCCCACCAGTTCGGGGCGCTCGAGGGTTTCGATGAACGCCAGGGCGTGGCCCAGGGTGGGGAGCAGGATGTCGCCGCGGGGTTCGTTGGGCTTGGGCTCGATGGCGAACCGGATGTTGTAACCCTTGTCCGTGACGTAGTCGCCCAGCAGGTTCACGGCTTCGCGGTAGCGTTCCAGGGCGCCGCGGATGTCCTTGGCGGCGTCATATTCGCTGCCTTCCCGGCCGCCCCACATGACGAAGGTTTCCGCACCCAGCTCGGCGGCGAGGTCAATGTTGTCCAGGACCTTGCGCAGGGCGAAGCGCCGGACGCCGCGGTCGTTGCTGGTGAAGCCGCCGTCCTTGAAGACGGGGTGGCTGAAGAGGTTGGTGGTGACCATCGGGACGATCATGCCGGTGGCCTTCAGCGCGCCGGTCAGCCGGTCGATTTCGCGCTGGCGGTCAGCCGTGGAGCAGCCGAAGGGAAAGAGGTCGTTGTCGTGGAAGGTGATGCCGTAGGCGCCGAGGTCGCTGAGCCTGTTGACGGCTTCCACCGTGTCCAGCGGCGGGCGGGTGGCGGAGCCGAACTGGTCCTGGGCCTCCCAGCCCACTGTCCAGAGGCCGAAGGAAAACTTGTCGTCACGGGTGGGCTGAATCGCCATTGAATGCTCCGAAGGTAGGTGTGGCTGCTGTTGCGCGGCTGGCGGGGAAACCAGAGGGAATTGTTCTTGACCCAAACATATTATGAATTTTTGCCGTGTCAACCCCGCCAAGCACGGAATGGATACCCGGCTCTGGCCCTGCGGGTGGGTGAATGTTAAGTTGTTCGTAACAGCAATTTGGCCGGCAAATCAAGCAATGAGGCCCTTGGGGGAAGGATCCCACCGTGATTGATCAGATGGTGACCGAACGCAACTGGCCGGAAAACCTCAGCTACGAAACCCATCCGCGCACTGCGTCGGAACCGCAAGACCTCCGGCTGGATTCGGATGAGAAATTCCGCAACGCCTTCCTGGACCGCGCGGTGGCCGGCCGCTGATAGTGTCACGATGATGCCTCCACGTACTCTTGCTTCCGCGGCGGCGAGGGAGCCGGATCCGTCCCGCCGCAACAATTTGTCGCTGCTGACCTCCCTCGTCCACCACCACGGCGTCCTCAGCCGTGCCCAACTGACCCGGCACACGGGACTGAACCGTTCCACCGTCGGGACGCTGATCGGACAGCTCGTTGCGTTGGGCCTGGTCTATGAAACGGCGCCCGCCGGCGAAGGGCACGTCGGCAGGCCGAGTCCGAACGTCCATCCGAGCCCGTCGGTCGCGGCGTTGGCAGTCAACCCAGAAATCGACGCCGTCACTATCGGCCTGGTCAGTCTCGGGGGGAAGGTGCAAAAGAAGATCCGCTTCGACACGGAACGGATACCGAGCGCCCGCGAAGCGGTGAATATCGCATCGGCCGTGATCGCCGGGATGCGCTCCGAGCTGGATGCGTCCTACCGGATCACGGGCATTGGCATGGCCGTGCCGGGCCTGGTCAACCGCGACGACGGCGTGGTCCGGCACGCTCCGCACCTGGGCTGGCGGAACGAGCCGGTCGCCCGAATGCTGAGCGAAGCCACCGGCTATCCGTGCCAGGCCGCGAACGACGCCTCCCTCGGCGCCGAAGCGGAGCTGATTTTCGGCGCCGGCGCCGGGCAGGGGAACCTGATCTACCTCAACGGCGGCGCCAGCGGCATCGGCGGCGGAATCATCTCCGACGGGCAATTGCTCAGGGGCGCCTCCGGCTACGCAGGGGAGATCGGCCATACCTTTGTCCGCTCCGGAGGAAAGCGCTGCCACTGCGGCGCCACCGGCTGCCTGGAAACCGAAGTCTCCCAGTCCCGCCTCCTCGAACTGGCCGGGCTAAGCCGCGGCGACACCGCCGACCTCGAAAAGGCGCTGGCAACCAGCAGCAGTGCTGAGGTGAACGACGAAGTGGCACGCCAGCTCATGTTCCTGGACATAGCCCTGCGCAATGCCGTGAACATTTTCAACCCCGAGGCAATCGTCCTGGACGGCTTCCTGGGAACGCTGTACGCCCTCGCACCGGAGTCGGTGGACGGAGTGCTGCTATCCCAGGCAATGGACGGCCCCGCCGGCCAGGTCGAGATCTACCGTGCAGCGCTCGGTTCTGACCTGATGATGATCGGGGCCGCGGAGCTGGCGTTTACCCCGTTCCTGGCCGACCCCGCGGGCCTCGGCACAACCACCCGCACCGCGCCCGCGGCGGGCTAGGAACCCGACACTGGTTCAAAAGCCGGAGCAGCCGGTACGGCGTTGCGCGCGGATCGACCCCTCAGGCCAACTATCTGCCATACAAATAGGTGGCATCAGTAAACGCCTCTTCACCGAATACCTCTCTTGCCTCAGTCTGGTTACTAGACCTGCAGCGACCCCACTCAAGGCAATCAGTACTTAGAAGGAATTCAACGTGGAAACTCCCCTCTCCCATCTTGCCCACCTCGAAATCACCACTCCCGACGTCGAAGCCTCGGCACGGTTCTACGAGGAAAAGTTCGGCATGCGCATCGTCGACCGGGTGGACGGCAACGTCTACCTGCGCTGCTGGGGTGACTACTACCGCTACAGCCTGGTCCTCACCGAAGGGCCGGAAGCGTCCCTGGGCCGCATGGCCTGGCGCGCCAACTCCCAGACCGCCCTGGCAGCCGCAGCCCAGCGCGTCGAAGCAACCGGTGTCCAGGGCAGCTGGACCGCCGGCGGCCACGGCTACGGCAAGGCCTACGAATTCACCGGCCCCTATGGCCACCCCATGCGCCTCTTCTTCGACGTTGAGAAGTTCGTGGCCGAACCCGGTTTTGAATCCACCTACCCGGACCGGCCGGAGCGCCGCAGCAGCCACGCCGCAGCGCCCCGCTTCCTGGACCACGTCACCGTGGCCTCCTCCGATGTCCGAGGCTTCGCCAAGTGGTACAACGAGGCCCTGGGCTTCCGCGTCATGGCCTTCGTGGACTTGGACGAGGCACCCATCACCGTCTTCTCCGTGCTCACGACCAACGAAAAGTCCCACGACCTGGGCGTGGTCCTGGACACCTCCAGCCGCGCGGGACGCGTCAACCACATCGCCTTCTGGGTGGACGCCACCGAAGACCTGCTCCGCACCGCGGACGTCATGATGGAAAACGGCACCGCCATGGAATACGGCCCCTCCATCCACGGCGTGGGCGAGCAAAACTTCCTCTACTTCCGCGACCCCTCTGGCCTGCGCGTCGAGCTCAACTCCGGCGGATACCGCAACTACGTCCCGGACTGGGAAGCCAACACCTGGAAGCCCTCCGAAGGCTCCAACAACTTCTACAAAAACGGCGCCATGCCGCACTCCATGACCGAATCCTTCCCTCCCGCGGAAGGCTTTACCGCCACCGAAGAAGGCGCCTCCCCCGAAATGAAAGAAGCCCTCCTGAACCCCTACGCCAAGCAGGGACGGGGCTAGGACACCATGGCCGAAACACAATATGCACTCATCCGGTTCCAGGAGACCGGTGACAGCAAGGCCCGCGCGGGCCTGCTGGTCGGCGACCGCGTCGTGGCCCTGAATGAGGAGATCAATACACTGATCGAGCACTGGGACACCACCGAGAGCCAACTGGACGCCATCGCCGCATCGGCCGGCGAGGACACCGGCCTGGCGATGGCCGACATCGAGGTCCTCGCCCCGGTAGTGCCTGTCCAGGTCCTTCAGACCGGCGCCAACTACCGCAAGCACGTCATCGACCTCGCCGCAGCCCACCGCGAACCCGGCCAGGACGAGGACGAAGTCCGGGACCGGACCGCCGCGATGATGGACAAGCGCGCGGGCCAGGGAACGCCGTACTTCTTCATCGGGCTGCCGACGGCGATCGCGTCCGCCACGGACGACCTCACCCTGCCTGCCTACTCCAAGTCCCACGACTGGGAACTTGAACTGGCCGCGGTGGTCGGCAGGACGGCGTTCCGGGTCACCCCCGAGGAAGCCCTGGACTACGTCTTCGGCTACACCATGGTCAACGACATCACAACCCGTGAGTACGTGTTCCGCAAGGACATGCCGGCGATCGGCTCGGACTGGTACCGCGCCAAGAACGCCCCCGGCTTCCTGCCCACCGGACCGCTGCTGGTACCCGCCAAGTTCTTCGGCGACCCGCAGGACGTCCAGGTCACGCTGAAGCTCAACGGCAAGGCCATGCAGGACGAGTCCACCTCAGACATGATCTTCGGTGTCGCCAAGCTGATCAGCGAGGCCTCCCAGATCATGCCGCTGCGCCCGGGAGACCTGGTGCTCACCGGAAGCCCCGCCGGCAACGGCCAGCACTGGGGAAGGCTGCTCCAGGACGGCGACGTCATGGAGGGCACCATTACGGGCCTGGGCACCCAGCTCATCCATTGCAAGGACGAAGTTGTCACTGAAGGCAGCCAGCAGTGACCAGCCAGGACACAGCACCAACCACCACCGGCACCGGGGAATCAGCCACCGATTCCCCGGTCATCCGGCGTGACGATCCGCTCGGCAGCATCCGCGCCATGGCCGAATTCCACAACAACTGGGGCCGCTGGGGCCAGGACGACGTCCTTGGGACCCTGAACTTCATCGACGCGGACAAGCGCATTGAAGCAGCAGCCCTGGTAAAGACGGGCGAGGCCTTCTCGCTGTCCCAGCCGTTCGACACCAACGGCCCGCAGAAGGGCTGGCGGCGACGCACCAACCCTGTCCACACCATGACCGACACCGGCGTGGACGCCGAACGCGGCAACCAGGGCTTCCCGCACGGCTTCGGCGGCGCGGACGACGTCATTGCCATGCCGCTGCAGTGCTCCACCCAGTGGGACGGCCTCGGCCACATCTTCGACCAGGGCAAGGCCTGGAACGGCCGCGCCGCAGGGGACGTGGTCACCTCCGAAGGCGACCTGGTCACCGGCATCGAAACCGCCGCGGCCAAGATCGTCACCCGCGGCGTCCTGCTGGACGTCGGCCGCGCGCTCGGACCCGAACTGGGAAGGAACGACGGCGAGCTGCCGGACGGTTTCGCCATCACCCCCGAACACCTCCAGCGGACCATCGACCTGCAGGGCCCCAGCTCAAAGGTTGGCCGGGGCGACATCCTTGTGATCCGCACCGGACAGCACACCCGGGTGCGCCGCGACGGCTGGGGCGACTACGCCGGCGGCTCAGCCCCGGGGCTGTCCTTCAGCACCGCACCCTGGCTTCACCGCAGTGAAATCGCGGGGATCGCCACGGACACATGGGGTTTCGAGGTCCGGCCCAACGAGTTCGACGGCGCCTTCCAGCCCCTCCACCAGATCGCCATCCCCAACCTTGGGCTGTTCCTCGGCGAAATGTGGGACCCGGACGGCCTCGCGGAGGCTTGCGCGGCAGACGGCAGGTACGACTTCCTGCTCACCGCGGCGCCCCTGCCCATTACCGGCGCTGTCGGATCGCCCGTCAACCCGATCGCCCTCCGGTAATCGCCGTCCGGTAATCGCCAGCGGCAAGATAGATACAACAGCACCACAACCATCATCAGTCAGGCCGTCAATACAAAGGAGTCAGCGATGGCAGCAGTACAGAACGTCGGAATCGTCGGGGCGGGAGCCGCGGGACTGACCGCCGCCATCCTGCTGGCCGACGCGGGAATCCAGGTTGAAATCCTGGAGAAGGCCGATGCCCCGCAAACCCTTGGCTCTGGAATCACATTGCAGGGGAACGCCCTGCGGGTCCTCCGCCAGCTGGGCGTCTGGGAGCAAATCGAGGCGAAGGGCTACGCGTTCAGCACCCTCGGCCTGCGCGCCCCAGACCCCGCCGGCACCGTCATCGCCGTATTGGATGACATGCGGACCGGCGGCGACGACCTGCCAGCCACCCTGGGCATGTACCGCCCCGACCTCACCGCCATCCTCCGCGAGCGTGCCGGGCAGGCAGGCGCACGGATCAGCTACGGCAAGACGGTCACCGAAATAACGGACGACGGCGGTTCCGTCACCGTGAGCACCTCCGACGGCGGCACCGACCGCTACGACCTCCTGATCGGCGCCGACGGCCTGCACTCAGCTGTCCGCAAGGCCATCGGCATCGATGTTGAACCCCGGTCCACGGGCATGGGCATCTGGCGCGCGTTCGTGGAACGGCCGCAGGACGTGGTCCGCACCGACCTGACGTACGGCGGCCCTTGCTTTATTGCCGGCTACTGCCCCACCGGCCCTGACACCATCTATGCCTACCTCGTGGAAAGGGCCCAGGAGCGCAAACACGAGGACGGCCCGCGCATTATGGCCGAACTCGCCGCAGCCTACGGCGGCCCATGGAACGAGATCCGCGCCAACCTGGACCAGAGCGCCCGTATCAACTACACCTGGTTCACTACCCACCTGGTGGACGGGCCGTGGAACCGCGGCCGCACCGTCATCATCGGCGACGCCGCCCACAGCTGCCCGCCAACCATCGCGCAAGGTGCTGCCATGGCAATGGAAGACGCAGCCGTGCTGGCCGATCTCCTGATCGGCGCCGACGAGATCACCGAGACACTCTGGAAAGAGTTCGCCGACCGCCGACTGGACCGGGCAAAAGCAGTGGTCGACGCCTCCGTCCAGCTGGGCCAGTGGATGCTCGACGGCGTCCGGGACGCCAACGTGCCGGGCCTCATGCATTCAGTCTCCAGCTTGGTTAGGGAGCCCGCATGAGCACCGGCCCTGCTGAAAAACCCACCGTGGACGTCCACGCCCACATTCTGCTTCCGGCCCTGCAGCAATTGGTGGCCGAAGCTGATCCCAAGGGCTTCGGCGCTCAACAGGCCCTGGAAGTCCGGCGCAACGGACCAGAGTCGATGGTCGCTTCGGGAAAGATGATCAAGGAGCGCTGGCCGCAGCTGACGGACTTGGACCGCCGTCTTGCGGACATGGACGCCCAAGGCGTGGACGTGCAGCTCGTCTCGCCGTCGCCGTCGCACTTCTACTATTTCGCCGCGGAAGAGCTGGCCCTGCAGGTTGCCAGGGCCGCCAACCAGGCGGTGCGGGAGTTCGTGGCCCGCGCCCCGGAACGGCTGAACGGCCTGGGCCTGGTCCCGCTGCAGCACCCTTCCTTGATGGTCGAAGCCCTGGAACACGCCATGCTGGAGTGCGGGTTGCTAGGCGTGGAAATCGGCTCGTTCGCCGCCACCCCCGCCGACCCGGAGCGCAGCACCGTTGAGCTGTCCGACCCCAGGCTGGAACCGTTCTGGAGCCGGGCCGAGGAGCTTGGTGCCCTGGTCTTCCTGCACCCGTTCGGCTGCTCGCTGGACGAGCGGCTGGACCGCTTCTACCTCGCCAACACCGTCTCCCAGCCCGCGGAAAACGCGGTGGCCCTGTCCCACCTGATCTTCAGCGGTGTCCTGGACCGGCACCCGAGCCTGTTGGTTCTGGCCGCGCACGGCGGCGGCTACCTTCCCACCAGCCTTGGCCGCTCCGATCACGCCTGGAGGGTCCGGCCGGAGGCACGCGGCTGTGCTGAGCCGCCGTCGTCGTATGTGAAGAAGCTGTTCTTCGACTCCCTGGTCCACAGCCCGGCTGAACTGCGGGCGCTCGTGGCCGCCGCTGGCCCGGAGCAGGTCCTGCTGGGCTCGGACTACCCGTTCGACATGGGCTCCGACCGCCCCGCGGCCGAGGTCATCGAGGCACAGCTTTCCGCCGAGGACGAGGCCAGGGTGCTGTCCGGCAACGCCGCTGCCCTCGGCATCACGCCCGCTTCCCTCCTCGCCGCCCGCCGCACAGCTTAAGGACTTTTTTATGGTCAAGATTGCTAGCTGGAACCACGACGGCGGGACGCAGTCCGGCTTCGTTGACGGCGGTAACTGCTATGCCCTCCCCGCAGGCCACACGGTCCAGACACTCCTGGAAGCAGGGCTCGAGGAGACCCTGGGTTTGGCCCGGCGGATCATCGGGTCTGGCCCGGCCGTTAGGCTGGCGGACGTGCGGCTGCTCGCACCGCTGGCGCCCGCCACCATTCGGGATTTTGTCGCGTTCGAGGAACACGTCGAAGGCGTGCGGAAGAGCATCGACGGCGTGGCCGGCGTGGTGCCCGAATGGTACGAGGCGCCCACCTTCTACTTCACCAACCCGCATACGGTGACCGGCACCGGCGAGGTGATTGGTATTCCGGCGGGTTGCGAGGATCTGGACTTTGAAACCGAAGTCGCCGCCGTCGTCGGGCGCGTCCCCGGAAGCGACGGCCGGAACCTGACTGCAGCGGAGGCGCACCGGCACATTTTCGGCTACACCGTCCTCAACGACTGGTCGGCGCGGGACCTGCAGCGCCGGGAGATGAGAGTCAGCCTGGGGCCGTGCAAGGGCAAAGACTTCGCCAATACGCTGGGGCCTTGGATTGTCACCGCGGATGAGTTCGAGGACCTGCACGACGCCGAGGGGTTCCTGCCGATCTCCATGGCCGTGGAAGTCAACGGGAATGCCATCGGCCAGGACCTGCTGTCCAATATGGGTTGGCCGTTCGCCGAGCTAGTGGCCTACGCCTCGCAGGACTCCGTGGTCCGGCCCGGCGATATGTTGGGCTCCGGCACGTGCGGCAGCGGTTGCCTCGCGGAGCTCTGGGGACGGAACGGCGCGAAGACTCCCCCGCCGCTGAAGACGGGAGACGTGGTCCGCATGACGGTGGAAGGCATCGGGACTATAGAGAACACGGTAGGTGAACGCCGTAACGCCGGGACCCTGGTGCGTGCCCGGCAGCGTCCGCGCAACCGGGTCGCCTCTGCGGTTCCTTCCGGGACGTAGGGTGGTCTCCCTTCAGCTCGATGGCCGGACCGTGATGGTCACCGGCGCTGGCCAGGGCCAGGGCGCTGCCGAAGCGCACATGCTGGTGGAGGCCGGGGCCCGCGTCATTGCCACAGACCTCGCAGTGGACATGCCGGCCGAGCTGGCCGCCGTGTCATCGTCTTCGGCCGGTGCGCTGGTGTACCGGCAGCTGGACGTCAGCGATGCCTCCGGCTGGTCCGAACTCGCTTCCTGGATCGAGTCCCATGGGTGGCAGGTGGACGGGTTGGTCAACAATGCAGGCATCACCCAGCGGAGCCGGTTGCTGGATGCCTCTGTGGCTGACCTGCAGCGCGTCTATGAAGTCAATGTCGCCGGATGCCTGCTGGGGATCCAGGCGCTCGCACCGCTGATGGGCAGTGCCGCATCCATCGTCAATGTCGGTTCCGTCGCAGGCCTGACCGCGCACTATCCGGTGGCCTATACCGCCAGCAAGTGGGCGTTGCGGGGACTCTCGCAGGTGGCGGCCATGGAACTCGGCCCGCGGGGGATCCGCGTTAATACTGTCCATCCGGGCTTCATCGAAACGCCCATGACTGCGAGCGCCAAGCCGGAATTCAGGCAGGCCACCCTGGCCGAGACCCCGCTGGGCCGCACTGGAAGCGTGGAGGAAGTGGCCGGCGTCGTGCTGTTCCTCCTCAGCCCGCTCTCGTCCTTCGTGACCGGTGCCGAGATCCCGGTGGACGGCGGCCAGTCGGGCCACGGCGGAGCAAAGTCTGTCTCCGACGCCATGCGCTGACGCGGTGCACGATTCCAACTAGCCCGGCAGCACGGCCGACCAGCCGCCGTCGACCATCAGGTTGGCGCCCGTCACGTATGACGCTTCGTCGGAGGCCAGGAACAGCGCGCATTTGGCCACTTCTTCCGGCGTGCCGATCCGGCCCAACGGGATGCTGCCGGCGATGGACCGCATGGGGTGGTCGGCGGCCAGGAGGTTACCCTCGGTCGCTGCGGTGCGGATCATTCCGGGGCTGACAGTATTGACGCGGAGTCCATGCGGAGCCCCTTCGGCCGCGAGCTGCCTGGTCATGGCCACCACGGCCCCCTTCGTGGCGGTGTGGGCCAACCGGCCGTTGGTCATGGAACCGGTAATTCCTGCCGTGGATCCCACCAGCACGATGGCGGCGTTCTGCACCCGGATCAGTTGTGGCCAGAAGTATTTGACCGGCAGGAAGACCACATCCATCTCGTGTTCGACATTCCACTTCCAGTCGGCAAACGTGAGCTGCTCCACCGGGGCGAAGCGGGTGACCGCCGCGTTGGCATACAGGATGTGCACCTGGCCGTGGTTTGCGGCTACGTCCTGCGCCCATGCCGCCACAGCGGCCTCGTCTGTGAGGTCAACCCGGCTGCTGCTCATCCGGCCCCCGGCGGCGGTGACCTGGCGGACGGTGGCCGCGGCGCCGTCGTCGTCCATGTCACAGCCCACCACCACGGCGCCCGCCTCGGCGAAGACGAGCGCCGCCGCCCTGCCTTGGCCGCTGGCCGTTCCGGTGATGACGGCGGTCTTGCCGTCGAGGCGCTGGCTGGAGACAGGCATGGGGGATCCCTTTCGAAAGTGCGTTTCTTCGACTTTCGCAGGGATGGTCCGGATGGGGAACGGCGCTTTGGTTCTAGGTGGTATCCGCCGCGTGGATAGTTACCGGGTGCGCGGTGATGGGGAAAAGTTCGTGCAGCCGCGAACAGGCCCGCTGGACCACGGAACGCAGCCAGACGCTGGCAGGGTCCTCCGCCTGGGACGGGTGCCAGTACATCGCTTCCACGAGGGACGCTTCAGCGTCTTCGGAGAACCCCAGCACAACGATATCCGCGCCGCGCTGGGCCCGTGCTGCCAGCATCCCGGGGACGAGCGCCACGAGGTCTGTCCCTTCCACCAGGAGTGGCAGGGACAGGAACCCGGCCACCACAGCCGCCACGCGGCGCTGAATACCTCGCGATTCGAACAGCTTGTCCGCCGGGGTGCTGATTCCCTCACCGAAATAGCCGACGGCGTGGGGAACGGTGGCCAGGTCCTCCACAGTGAGCCGGGGCCGCTGGAGCAGGGGATTTCCCGTGTCAGCCACAGCAACAAAGCTGTCCCGGAACAGCTGCTTGCTGGCGCCCTGCATCTGGTACCCCGTGGGCCCGACGAGCAGGTCGATTTTTGAGTAGTCAGCCATCTGGCCCTGGATCCCGGACTTGGCTGTGGGAACGAAGTCCACTGACACTCCGGGGGCCTCCCCGCGCAGGATCCCCCGCAGCGGCCCCACGATCAGGGCCGCCGCGTAGTCCGAGGCGGCGATAATGAACTCCCGCTCGCTCGTGCCGGCGTCGAAGCCGGACCGCACCCGCGTGGCCCGCTGGATGTGAAGCATGGCTTCATCAACCAGCGGGACCAGGGACTGTGCGAAGGGCGTGAGGTCATAGGCGCGGCCGTTCCGCACCAGGAGTTCGTCGTCGAAATGGCGCCGGAGCCTGGCCATTGCGGCGCTGGTGGCCGGCTGGCTGAGCTGGAGCCTCTCGGCTGCCCGGGAGATATTCCGCAGTTCCAGCAGGACCTGCAGCTGGGGCAGCAGGTTGAGGTCCAGGTTCTTCATACCCACAGGTTATCCGTGCCTCGACGTCAGCCCGGCCACAGCTGGCGGGCGTCTGAGCCCCAACGAGCAGCTGACCTAGGCACTCTGCGAACCAAGCTCCTCAGCAACCTTCCGGGCACCGCGGACGGCGATGGCCACGCTCATCAGCGTGGGATTCATGGCCGTGGCCGTCGGAATGAGCGCATTTCCGCCCACCACCAGGTTGTTGTAGCCCCACACGCGTGACCAGGGATCCGCCACCGAGGTGCCGTCGTCGGTTTCACCCATGCGCATGGTGCCCTGGTAGTGCAGGCTCGAGCCGTTCGGCATGAGCCTGGGCTCGGCCACGAAGGCGCCAAGGGCCTTGCCGGCACGCCGCAGCCGCTCGGTTGCCTCGGCGATTTCCGCGTTTTCCCGTTCTGTGAGCGCGTACTCGATTCTCATGTTGGGGAATCCCCGGTAGTCCGGCTCATTGTCGTCGAACGTGACGGCATCCTCGTAGCGCGGGTGCTTGCGCATGCCGTAGCCCATGTTGACGTAGCCCCAGCGGTTCTCGGAGTACGGGGTTCCCGGCTCCATTGGGAACGGCGTGGTCTCGGTGTACATGACCTGGACGGAGAAGGGGTGTTCCGGCTCTGAGAACGGGATGCGGTTGACCGCCGCGACGGGGTCTGCCGGGTTCAGTGCGCGCCGGGCCAGCTCGGCCTTAAGGTCCTCTTCGGTGGCGTACCGCCCCATCCTTTCGGCGTCCAGCGCCACCGTGGAGATGACCACGGGATGCTCGGTCAGGTAGTGGCCGAGGGCCTGCGGCCGCACACCGGATGCCCAGAGGAGCTGCGGGGAGCGGAAGGCATCGGCGGCCACCACCACGATGTCTGCTGCCACGAATGACTTCTCCCCGGTGCGGAGGTCCTCGACGGTGACACCGGTGACCCGGTGTCCGTCCAGTTCCACGCGGCGGACCAGGGTGAGGTCACGGAGTTCGAACTGCTTCGAGAGCGGGCTGTCCTTGTCGATCAGCGGGCCGAGGACGACGTCGGCCCCCGCCCAGCGCACGGAGCCGTCGGGCTGCGGGTCCCCGGCAACCGGAAGGGTGCCCACGCCGTACCCTTCCGGCAGCTCCGCGCCGAACTCTTCATCGAGGAGGGTCCGAATGGCCTCACCAACGGCGGAGTCGGCAAACGCTGCGCTGTGGACGTGCAGCAGCTGCTTCGCGTCCTCAATCAGACCGTCCCATTCGTCGTCAGCTATGAAGGGGACTTTTTCACTGAAAGCGGGCGACGGCGTCGCGCAGGTCCAGTGCGCACCCTGGCCACCCACGTTGGTGGCCGCGGCCGCCGCGGGAAAACTCGAGGCGTGGGCGGAGCCCGCGCCGCCGAAGTCCAGAAGGTGGGTTCCCTGGCGCGCGGTGAACATGCCCTCGGTGACTGTGGCTGCCGGGATGCCGAGCGACTCCCGGTAGGCGCCGGCCTGCGGCCCCTGTGACATTTCGCGCGCACGAGCCTTTTCGCCAGGGTCGGCAATGTTGCGGACGCTTTCGCCGGGAACCTCCGTCACCTGCGGTCCGGCTTCGAACATCACCACCCGCGCGTTCGGGACCTGCTCGAGGAGGACCCGCGCATAGGTGGAGCCGATGGGCCCGCTGCCGACGATGGCGATGGTTGGGTTGGACATGTTGTCTCCTTTGAAATCAGGCCGAAAGGGATTCGGAAGTTGTTTGGGGGGCGGGAACGGGTTCGTCGGAGAGGCGCCCGTGCGGGAGCAGGACCGCCGCGACTATTCCCACGGCGTAGGTGGCCGCCAAGGCAATAAAGATGGGGGTGAAGACTGAGCCGTAGATCTGAGCCACGCTGGCCTGGACTGCCGGAGCGGCCCCTTTGACCAGTTGCGGGGTCAGGGTGGAAGCGTCCAGGCCCGCCGGCAAAAGGGCCGCCACGCCGAAGCCGATCACCCCGCCGATAATCGCCGTCGCCACTGTTGAGCCCACCTGCCGCACCAGGTTGATGGTCGCGGTGATGGTGCCGGTCTGGCTGGCGGGAGCAGCTCCCTGGACCACAGTGACGATCAGGCTCATGAACGCGCCGGTGCCCATCCCAACAACGGCCATGACGATCATGGGAACCCACAGCGGAAGCCCGGCGGGCAGCACCGCCATCACAAAGAGTCCGGCGGCCCCCAACGATGTTCCCAGGATGGGGAAGATCCGGTACCGCCCCGTCCTGCTGGCCAGCCATCCGGTGAGCAGGTTGCTGGTCAGCATGCCGAACACGGTTGCGATCGGCACGAGCCCGGACACGGTGGCGGTGGTCTGGTACGCCATTTGGACGTATGTGGGCAAATAGGCGGTGATGGAGAAGAGGCCGACCCCGATAATCGCCGAGAGTGCGGTGCCTGCCGCGATGGTCCGGTTGGCGAAGAAATGCAGGGGGACGATGGGTTCGGGTGCGCGGCGCTCAACAAAGTAGAAGGCAACAAAGCCCAGCATGCTGACCGCGAGCGCGGCAGCGGTGGCGGGGCCCGCGCTGCGTTCTGCGGCCCAGGTGGCGGCGAGGACAAGGGCCACCAGTGCAGCAGTAAATACAGCCGCCCCGGCAACATCGAAGTGGCGGGGCATGGGGCCAGGCTCCAGGTGGGGAACCGCAACCAGGGCAAGGGCCAGGGCTGCAGCGCCCACCGGGATGTTGATCCAGAAAACCCACTGCCATCCCCAGTAATCGGTGATGGCGCCGCCGAGAACGGGTCCAACCAGGACCGCGATGGGGAAAGCTGCGCCAATGATGGCCATGTAGCGCGGACGTTCCCGCTGCGAGGTGACCCTGGCGATGATGGTCTGCGACATCAGCTGCAGGCCCGCGGAGCTCATCCCCTGCAGGACGCGCGCGGCGATAAGCCAGGCCATGTCCTGCGAGAACCCGCAGGCCAGGGAGGCCGCCAGGAACATCACCAGCGAACCGAGGAAGATCCGGCGGGCTCCCAGGACATCACCTAGTTTGCCGAGCACCGGCAGCAGCACTGTGCTCGCGAGGGTGTATCCCACAACAACCCAGCTCATGAGCTTCAGCGCGCCCAGCTCACCCGCAACCGTAGCCAGGGATGTGGACACCACGGTGTGGTCCAAGGCCCCGAGGAACGAAACCGTGAGCAGGGAGATAACAAGGAGACGGAGTCTCAAAGGTGAAAGTGGCATAGTGATCTACCCGAACGATCGGGCCGTCGACGCGACGTATTGTGCCTCCGGCGCACCATCACGACGGAGAACGGGTTCGGAAGGAACCCCGGCGCCGTTACTCATGCTATCTCACTTTAGTTTGAAAGCAACAAAAGAATGCGTGAATTAGACGCCTATGGGGGCATTCCTTATGTAGCAAGCACGGCGCGCGTGAGGGACATGTCCTCGAGCAGCTCATCCAGGTCCGTTCCGGGCTGACCCGAAGACTGCGCCTCGATAGCCCGGCGCAGCGCCAGACGGGCTGATGATTCATAGCGCTCCGGAGCCCTTAGTGCCCCGTCCCCGGTGGACGTCTCCAGCCGCGTCAGCCCGGCCTGCTGGTCCACGGTAACTTCGGTTCGCACCTCGCCGAGGGCCAGCACCTGGAGCAGGCCGTCGGCGTGAAGGCCTGCTGACCCCGTCGCCCCCAGGGTGACGGGTATTGCCCCGCCCGCGGATCCCCCTGAATCCAGCAGAGCAATCCTGGCTTGCGCCGTGGCACTGCACACCTGGAGCGTCAACGGGCCCCGGACCAGTGACCGGGCCCAGCCCAAGCCGTCGCGGATTACCGCTTCAAGACCTGCCGCGGGGGCAGCGCACTCGACGGTGACGAGCCGGGCCGGCCTTCCTCGTCTGGCCCGGAGGGCATCGGCAACCACATCCGGGCGCAGCCGGGGACGTTCAACGATGACCGGGATGTCACCGGGCCACGGGTAGGCTCCGATTCCTTTCTGCGGGAGCGCAGCAGGGTCCGCAATCACCACGGCCGCCGCTCCCCTGGCCCGGGCGTCCAGCATGCCCTGCCACCAATCGCCGGATCCAGGCACCACAGCCACCGCCCCGCTGACGTCTCCGGTGAGTGCAGCACTGACGGAAAGCTCGGCGACAGCCGCGACATAGGAGGGCAACACCGTGAAGATGCCGAGCCCTGGATCTGCCGAACTCATTGCGACATCCCTTCCAGAACCTTGGCTGCGGCAGCATCGGCCAGGTCGATTGCAAAGTGCGAGTCAGCCAGCAGCTCGTCGTACTCCACCGGGACCCCGCCTTCAAGGAGCGAGGCAAGCAGGCGCCACTCAGCCATATAGCCGTCTTCCGGATCCCGCCTGTACTCCGTCCACTGCCCGTCCGTGCTTCGCACTCGGGTGGCCGCGCTTCCGGCATGGACAAAGGCGGGCGGGAAATTCACCTCGATGCGGTCGTGGGAGGTGGCGATATTCATCCTCCAGAGGGCATCCGGTCCTTCCGGAAGCATGGTAAGCGCCAGCTGGACCAGGATTCCGCCGGCCCGATACCCCACAAGGTAGCCGACTGGCGGAGCGACCCTGGCGTAGACAACCTCGTCGATGCCTGGCGCGATGTCCCTCACGGCCGGGAGATCATGGATCGCAAGACCGGTCAGCAGCTGCCGCAGGACGCCGGCCGCAACCGCAGGACTGTCGAGGTCCAGGCGTCCCCTCCGGGCGGACTGGAAAGGGCCGCCCTCGGCGACCAGCCGGTGGTACCTGTCATTCGGCGGGAGCGCCAGCGTCACGGAGATCGCCTGCACCCGGCCCGCGAGGGCCACAAGATGATGCCTGGCCCGCCCCCACGCGGCGTCAAACAGGTGGTTCGTCCCCACCAGAAGGACCGTTCCCGCGAGCCGGCAGGCAGAGATGACTTCGTCGGCTTCTTCCCTGCTGGTGGCCAACGGCTTCTCGCAAAAGATTGCAGGCTTCCCCGCGGCTACAGCCGCCAGGATTTGGCGGGCATGTTCAGCGGGCGGGCTGCAGATGGCCACAAGGTGGACAGCCGGGTCCGCAAGCAGGTCCGCCTCCCCCACTGACCACCGGGCACCAAGCCTTTCGGCCAGGCCCTGGGCGCGCCCACTTCCCGCATCGGCAATGTGCACCACCTTGAACAGCTCCGCCAGGCGCCCCAGCACCGGCAGATGCAGGGCCGCGACGCCCGGCCCGGCCCCAAGAACTCCTATACTCCAAGGCATCGTTGCCCTCCCCCTTTTGTCCTTATTATTCATAAGTACGGAAATATCCGGCTATAGTCGCGTTCAACCCCACCTTAGTCCCCTCTTATGTGTGAGAATTGTGATCATGACGACAGAGTCCACACTCCGCTTTGGAGCACAAACGGATGAAGTGACGAGCCTGCTGAGGATCGTCAACCTGGTGCGAACGGGCGAGGCAACAACGCGCCCTGAAATCGGCAAGGTCACCGGGCTGGGCAGGGGCGTTGTCAGCCAGCGTGTGGACCAGGCCATTGAAATCGGCTTTCTCGGGGATGGAGAATTCGGCGCCTCCTCCGGTGGCCGCGCACCCCGGACCCTTCGCTTCCGCGCGGAGCAGGGCCGGATCGTCATATGTGCCCTCGGAGCCGCTCATATAAGGGTTGGCGTCACTGCCCTGGACGGCGACATCCTGGCACACACGCACCGCACCTGGGATATCGCCCAGGGCCCCGAGAAAACCATTGACGCCGTGATGGCCCTCGTTGACGACGTGCTGAAAAAGGATCACCAAGTGCCCGTCTGGGGTGTGGTGGTGGGCCTCCCCGGCCCGGTTGACTTCGCCACGGGACAACCGGTGGCACCTCCGATCATGCCCGGGTGGAATGGATTCGATGTCCGCACACCCTTCGAGGACCGCTTTAACGCACCGGTGTGGGTGGATAACGACGTCAACTTGCTTGCCCTTGGTGAGCGCGCCCGGCGTCGCGAATCCCTCGCGAACCTCATCTATTGCAAGATCGGTTCCGGCATCGGTGCCGGCCTGCTGTCCCAGGGCAGGATCCACCGCGGCGCCAACGGCGCGGCCGGCGACATCGGCCATGTCCGGGTTTCCGACTCCCATGCCCAATGCCGCTGCGGCAAGATCGGCTGTCTCGAAGCGGTGGCCAGCGGCTGGGCCCTGGTCAGGGACGCGGAAGAGGCTGTCAGGGAAGGCACCCACAGCTCCCTGGCTCCGCTGGCAAAAAAGGGGACACTGACCCTCGAGGAGATCACCCTCGCGGCCCAGGCCGGGGACCCGCTGGCCATCACACTGATTCAAAAGTCGGCCCGGGTAGCGGGTGAGACCATTGCAGCCCTGGTGAACATGTTCAACCCCGGAATCATCGTCATCGGCGGGGCCATGGGATCGGCCGGCGAAGTATTCCTGGCCGAAGTGCGCCAGCGGGTCTACGAACTGTCCCTGCCGCTCGCCACCCGCGACCTCACCATCACCTTGTCCGTCAACGATGAACGCGAACCCCTGCGCGGAGGAGCCGAGCTGGCGCGCGAGCAGCTGTTCGATGTCACCTTCCCGCGCTGGTTTGCTGACGGCAGGCCCTCACCGGAACGGCACGCCGTTCCCGCATAGGGTCCACTGCGTGGACTGGGCATAGCCGCTCAGGCCACGTCGCGGGAAACGCTGAGTACCGGCGCCCGGTCAAGCTCCAGCTGGGCCTCCAGATGGAACGGCAGGACCAGCGGCGAACCGGGACGCGCCTGAAGGTAGGGCACCAGCAGCTGGAAGTCGACGGCGATGGCGTGCACCCCGAGGGAAAGCTCGCGCCTGCCGGCCAGGACCAGCCTGTCCTGCACGAACCACCACCCGGACTCCGCCTGCAATGCGTCCGCACCCACGCGTCGGGCCCCCAGCACCACCACCAACTCCCGTGGTGCCACCGGGACGCCGTCGACCTCAACTGCGAGCTCAGCCACGCTGGAAAGGGGCATTGAGCGGATCCATGACAGGCCGAGCCGGAGTTCAAAGCCTTCCGGCGTGGCCGTCAGCGCATCTTCGCGCAAAGCGGTTTGCAACATGACTTTCGTCCTTTATCCTAAAAATGACATAAGTTTGTCATTAACAAACATAAATGGGAAGGCATCACATGGCCTCCGCACTTCCTGAGAACTGGACCCTCTGCGCCAGCTCGTTCAACTGGACTCCGGAGATCACGGCAGCCCGGCGGACAGCCGCGGACGTTGTGATTGGCATCGCGGAGTCCGTGACGAAGACAATAGAGCTCGAACCTGGGCTGCTGTGGCGGTCCTTCCCCGCTCCGCAGGACGCCGAGGTAGACGAACTGCGGGATTCGCTGGCGGCAAGAGGGGGACGCGTCAGCATCGTTGGCGCCAGCCTCGACGACTTCACGTCCCCAACCGACCGCCGCTCGTTGCAGGAGCGTTTGGACTTCCTGGTCCCCCAGCTCAGCGCCGCCAGCCGAGTGGGTGCCCGCGGGATCCGGTTACCGATCGGACAGGCGGGCACGGAACTGCTCACGCTGCTGCAGCCGCTGCTGCATGAACTCGATCTGGTGCTGTACGAAGAAATCCAAGGGCAGCAGACTCCAAACAACCCTTCGGTGGCACCAGCACTGGATGCGATAGCCGGACTGGCAGATGAGCGCGTGCGGGTACTCGTCGACATCAGCATGCTCATGCCGGCCCTTCCCGTCACGTACCTTCATGAGTTGCGGCGGGGCGGCGTACCTTCCGATCTTCTGGCGCGCCTGGAGAACGACTGGCGCGATCCCGCCACCCACGATGCCGTTACCGCCCTGCTCCGCGCAGGGAAGGTTCCGCCGCGCATCCACACGGTCTTCATGAACCTGCTCATCCGCTTCGGCCGCAGTGACGCCGCAGACCTGCAGGGCATCCTCCCCCTGGTGGGCGCCTTCCATCTGAAGTTCTGGGATCTGGACGACGACGGCGGCCGGGTTTCCCAGCCGCTGCATGACCTCGGCAGCCTGCTGCGCGGGACCGGCTTCACGGGCACGCTGACCAGCGAATGGGGCGGCCACGAGTGGCTGCAGGACGACCCAACGGAGATGACGCGGAGTCACCTGGCCCTGGCGGGGGCAGCCCTCGCGGAGCCAGCAGCGGTGGAGCCGGCACTAGCGGCCCGGGCTGCCCTCTGACCGATATAAAAAGCTGACCGGAGACAAGAAGCTCATGGCACAGGAGAGGCCGGCCCCGCGGGGCCGGCCTCACTTGTCTGCGAATTATTTCGTGCTGAATGCGGCGTCGAAAGCTGCGGCGGAGGGTTCATAGCCGGAGAGCCGGCGCACGAAAGCCAGCGCCTCGGGGGCGCCATCCAGCCGGTCCATTCCGGCGTCCTCCCACTCCACGGACAGCGGCCCGCGGTAGTCGATGGCGTTCAGCATCCGGAACGCATCCTCCCACGGCACGTCGCCGTGGCCGGTGGAGATGAAGTCCCAGCCGCGTCGCGGATCAGCCCAGGGCAAGTGGGAGGAGAGCCGGCCGTTGCGCCCGTTGGACAGGCGCTTCTTCGTGTCCTTGCAGTGCACATGGTAGATCCGGTCCTTGAAGTCCCACAGGAACCCCACAGGGTCGATGTCCTGCCACACCATGTGGCTCGGGTCCCAGTTCAGGCCAAAGGCCTCGCGGTGCCCGATCGCCTCGAGGGCGCGCTGCGTTGTCCAGTAGTCGTAGGCGATCTCTGACGGGTGCACCTCATGGGCGAACCGGACGCCCACCTCGTCAAAGACATCGAGGATGGGGTTCCACCGGTCGGCAAAATCCTGGTAGCCGGCGTCGACCATCTTTTCGGAGGCGGGCGGGAACATCGCCACGTACTTCCAGATGGACGATCCCGTAAAGCCGGTCACCGTTTTCACGCCCAGCTTTGCGGCGAGCCGTGCAGTGTTCTTCAGTTCCTCGGCAGCACGACGGCGGACCCCTTCAGGATCGCCGTCGCCCCATACGACGTCCGGCAGGATGCCGCGGTGCCGTTCGTCGATCGGGTCGTCGCAGACGGCCTGGCCCTTGAGGTGGTTGGAGATGGTCCACACTTTGAGGCCGTGGCGTTCAAGAATGTCCAGCTTGCCCTGCACATAGGCGTCGTCGTCCCAGCGCCAGGGATCCAGGTGGTCACCCCAGCAGGCGATCTCCAGCCCGTCGTAGCCCCACTCGCCGGCGAGCCGGGCCACCTCCTCGAACGGCAGGTCGGCCCACTGGCCGGTGAACAAGGTAATTGGTCGTGCCAAATACTTCCCCTCCTCAACTGGCCGGCACGGGAACGCCGGCAGCGACCCGTGTCCAGGCGGAATCGTTTTCGGAACTGCGCTCGACAGCGTCGAGCACCCGCTGCACCCTCAGCCCGTCGGCGAACGACGAATGCGGGACGGCGCCGCCCACGATGCCTTCCACGAGGTCCTTGACCTGGTGGGAGAACCCGTGCTCGTAACCGAGCATGTGCCCTGCCGGCCACCACGCCGAAACGTAGGGATGCTCCGCTTCCGTGACCAGGATCTTCCGGAAGCCCTGGCGGTCCGCAGGGGCCGTGCGGTCGTAGAACTGGACGCTGTTGAGGTCCTCCAGGTCGAAGGCCAGGGCGCCCTTGTCCCCGGAAACCTCAATCTGCAGCGCGTTCTTCCGGCCGGTGGCAAACCGGGTGGCCTCGAACGACGCCAGCGCGCCGGATTCGAAGCGGCCCGTGAAGATGGCGATATCGTCCACCGTCACCTGGCCGGAGCCGACGCCGGCAGCGCCGGAAAGCCCGGTATCGGAAGGTCCGGAGCCTGAAGTGGAGCCCTTCAAAAGAGGCCGCTCCTTCACGATGGTGTCGATAACGCCGGACACCTTCGCCAGGTTCAAGCCGGTGACGAACTGGGCCAGGTCGATGGCGTGGGCACCGATATCCCCCAGGGCCCCCGAGCCGGCGTGTTCCTTCTGCAGGCGCCACGCCAGCGGCATCTCCGGGTCCACCAGCCAGTCCTGCCGGTAGGAGGCACGCACCTGGTTGATCGTGCCCACGGCGCCTTCGGCGATGAGGTTGCGGAGGAAGGTGACGGCCGGAACGCGGCGGTAGGTGAAACCGACCATTGCCTGGATGCCCCGGGCAGCCGCCCGTTCGGCAGCTTCGGCCATCGCTTCGGCTTCCGCCACCGAGTTGGCGAGTGGTTTTTCGCACAAAACGTGCTTACCGGCCTCCAGCGCGGCGATCGCGATTTCGGCGTGGGAGTCGCCGGGGGTGACGATATCGACGACGTCGATATCGTCACGGGCGATCACGTCCCGCCAGTCTGTTGCTGACTCGGCCCAGCCCCACTTGCTGGCAGCGGCGGCGACCGCTTCAGCGTTACGGCCGACGATAACCGCCATTTCCGGCTCGGCAGGCAGGCCGAATACCCGCGGCGCCGTCCGCCAGCCTTGGGAGTGGGCAGCACCCATGAAGCCATAACCGATCATGGCCACGCGCAGGGTTTTCATGCGAGCACCACCGTCCGTTCAACCGCGACGCGGTTGCCCACGTAGCGCATCGGCGCGATCTGCATATACAACAGGCGCAGGGTGAGGATGACCTCGACGTCGATCTCCTCGCCGGCGTCGGGGACGCGGTCCAGCGGGATGATCACGTCGGGCTTGTCTGCGACGAACCACAGGGTTTCCCATTGCTCCGGGAGTTCAGCTATGGAGTAGGACTTGTCCTGCAATTCGAAGCGGAGGGACTCCTTGGGAATCTCCACGCCATTGACCGTTGCAACGACGTCGTCAACGGCGGACAGCCAGAGGCTGCGGTACCAGGGCAGCTGCACCGATACGGCAATCCCCTCGGGGTGCCTGCGGACGTCGGTGTCCTGGAACAGGGAATTGTGAGTTGCCATGGCTTTCCTTACTTAACAGTCTCGACCAGGGTCGCGTGGGAGTCGGATGCATTTGGATCAGCGGCTTCTTCGATGGCATGCCGCATCAGCGTGTGCTGCTTCTTGACGAGGTCGATCGGATCGGATTCGCCCAGGTCGGCGAACGCGTGGCCCTCCCACTCGCTGGACAGGTAGCCCTGGTAGCCGCCCTTGACGAACTGGCGCACAATGCGGGGAATGTCCATCGCGGGTTCATTGCCGTGTTCGTCGATGTCGTAGAACTTCGCGTGGACATGGAAGATCTGCGGCATGATATCCAGCCATTCCTCCGGCGGAACCAGTCCGTGCATGTTGAACGCCAGCCGGGTGAAGGGACCAAGGCGCGCGGGGTCGAAGTTGTTGGCGTTCAGGTAGTCCTCGAACTCCTGGTTGCGTTCCTGCATCGGCAACGGCTTGCGCCAGATGTCCTGCATGACGGCAAAGTGCTCCTCGGGCAGCCCCATTTGCGTCAACGTGCGGAAGAGGGTCGGGGAAAGGCTGTGCATCGTCGAGCTGAAGTCTGCGGTGAAACCGAGCCGGTCGCTTCCCAGTTCCTCGTACATCTCGCGGATCTGCAGGATCTTGGGATCGTTCGGCCCCTGCGGCGCGTGAATTTCGTAGCCGAGCTTCTGGTCGTATTTCTCGGCCAGGGGAAGCAGCCGGCGGAGCAATTCCTTGCCCGCGGAGCGGATCACCACGCGGTGGAAACCAAGCTTGTTGGCCGTGTGCAGCTGCGCGGCGAAGAAGTCGTACTCCTCATCGGGTGTCATGTCCCGGTCCTTGCGGCGGCCCATGTCCAGGTTGGTGCCCACTGCGCTGGGGGTCAGGCCGTAGCGGTCCATGCTGTCGCGCCACAGGCGGACGAAGTCGTCGTCGACGTCCGGGTAGGTGCGCAGCATCTGGGCGATGTTGAACTCAACCCCCGGGCCGAGGCCTTCATCTGCAACAGCTTTGATCAGCGTCTCAGGGGTGTAGAGCCCGGCGGCGAACTCGGAGGTGAGCGAATAGAGGGTAATGCCAAGCTCGATGCCCGAGCCTGCGATGCCTTCTGACATAATTTCTGGTTCCTTCGTTGTCAGCCGCGGACGGGCTGGGCGAGATGGCTATTGAGGATGCGGCGGGCTTCTGAAGGGTCGGTGATCATGGCCGAACCGGCGTTGGCGGCCGCTGAGCGCTGGACTGCCTGCTCGCCGCGGATAATGTCGAACGGGTCCTGCCAGTTGTTCCAGTGCCAGCCTTCGTATTCGCTGGAGATTGCGCCGGAGTAGCCGTGCTCAACCAGTTGCCGGACAAGGCTCCGAACCGGCACCGAGGGCTCTTCGCCGGTCTCGTCGATGCCGAAGAACTTGCCGTGCACGTGGCGGACCCAAGGCATGATCTCCAGCCAGGTGTCCAGCGGGGCAGGACCGAAAAGCCCTGTTCCGTTGATGGCGAAGTCAATGCCAAGATCGGGCCGGCCGTTCCGGGCGGCCAGGCCGATGAAGGCACCGAAGCGTTCACCGTGAACCTTTTGCGTGTTTGGCGGTCCGTCGACGTAGAAACCATTCCACAGGTCAACCACCTGTCCGAGAAGTTCCTCCGAAGCACCACGGCGGCGGTAGGCCTCCAGCAGGGACGGCGCAAAACCGGTAACGGTGGCACCCCAGTCGGCGGTGAAGCCGAGCAAGGGGGAATTGAGTTTCTCGTAGCGGTCGCGAAGGGCCAGGACACGCTCGTGGGCGCCGTGCTGGTCCGCGTGGACTTCGAGGGCCAGGGTGACGCCGTACTTCTCAGCCACGGGCAGCAGGCTTTCCATGGCGTCCGGAGTCAGCGAGATCTGCACCCGGGCGATCGGGAAGCCGAGCCTGGCCGCTACTTCGATCTGCTTGCGCATGTATTCGACAAGCTCGTCATGGTTCATCAGCCGGTCGCGGCGGATTCCGGTGTCAACGTTGACTGCGAGGGAGGTGGGGACCAGGTCAACCTCGGCCACAAGATCACGGAACTGGCCCACGAAGTTGTCATCGATCCGGTCCGGGAAGCCGCGCAGGCTGGAGAATCCGATGACTTCAAGCCCTGGGCCGAAGCCTTCGGCCGCCACTTTGCGGATCATGCCATCGAGGTCATACTGCCGGGCGTGGAAGGCCCGGGTGAAGCTGTAAAGGGTGACGCCCTGGATCGGCGTGCCGAGGCTGGTCATCGCTGTCCCACCTTCATGGTCTTGGTGTCGTGCTCTTCAATGTGCAGCACGCCGTGGTCGGTGATGATGTAGGGGATGTAGAGCTTCAGGTCCACCCTGACCTCGTGCTCGGTCCGGCTGTCCGGGACGGGAAGGTCACCCGAAAGGACTGCCGAGTCCAGCGGGAACCACCATTCGCCGGTCTCGTCCACGAGTTCCTCGAAGCTGAAAGTGCGGTTGTTCATGGTCCAGCGCAGTGAGCCCTCGGGGGCGGCGACGCCGTCCACTGTCAATGCAGCTCCAGCGATGCAGGAACCCGGCAGGGCCCGGTACCAGGGGATGCGGACTTCGACGGCGGTACGGCCGTCCTGGGTGATCAGTGTTCCCTGCTCGATTATGCGGTCGGCGATCATCGAGACCTCCTTGTCTGCGGCATGCCTTGCCTGTGATGGAACGAAATAGCAGCGGCATCGCACCACTTATTCATTATTTAGTCAGTCTATTGTCTGATTCAGACATAAGTAAAGAGCTGTTGAGTTCTTCTGTGAGTTTCCGGGCGCCGCGCACTGCGAGCGCCACAGCGGTCAGCGTGGGATTGCATGCCGTGGCGGTGGGAATGACGCCGTTGCCAGCCACGAAGAGGCCGGGGACCTGCCACACCTGGCTGTCGGGCGAACACACGCTCTCGCCGTCGTCCCTTGCACCCATCCTGGTTGTGCCCTGGTAGTGAAGCGATGCGCCGGGCGGCATGACGAACGGACGCTCGTCGAGCGGTTCACCCACCGCCTTGCCCAGGCGGACAATTTCCTGCTTGGCGCGGTCCAGCACCTCGTGATCCCGCTCTGTGAGGCGATAGTGGATGCGCATGGCGGGCATTCCGTACGAGTCGCGGACACCGTCGTCGAATGCCACCCGGTCCTCGCGCTGCAGATCCTTGGCGCAGAACAGGCCAAGCCCCACGATAGAGCCCGGGACAACGGGGTCATCGTCGGCCAAGGGAACCGGTGACGCATCCAGTTGCATGATCTGGCCGTGGAAGGGCGCCCCGTCCGTGTAGGGAACCCAGGCAACTCCGCTCTGCTCACTGAGCGCGCCGTTGACGGCTGCCCGGCCCTGCGGAGCCGTGACATCGCGCAGCCGGCTCGCGAACACTACCTGCGCCTGGTCGTTGAGGTAGCGGCCCAGGGCGTCAGGCCGGATCCCGGAAGCCCACAGCAGCTGCGGCGTGCGCAGGGCATCCGCACCCACCACAACGTAGCGGGCGGCCACCTGATGGGTTTCGCCGCTGCGGCGGTCCTGGACTTCGATGCCGGCAGCAGCGCCATCCTCCAGGAGCACACGCGTTACCAGCGCCTCATCAAAGAGTTCAAACTGCGGATTTTCGCGGGTCACATCCCCCATCACGACGTCGGAACCTGACCAGACCAGGCCGCCGTCCTCCCGCCGGTGTACAGCAAGAGGCATGGGCTGGACGCGGTAGGCGGTGTCACGGCCCGCGTCCACGGCGGCGGCGAGTCGTTCCCGGACGAGGTCAGAGAACGGAGCCCCGTCGAAGGCGGAGGTGGTCACCCCCAGCAGTCGGTCGGCGTCGTCAAGAAGCTCTTCAAGGTCCGGCAGGAACGGAATGCGCTCTTTGCCGCCCGGGCGCGGGCAGGCAGCGGTCCAGTGGGCGGCCATGCCGCCCACGTTGCTGGACATGGCGGCAACGGGCATCCCGTCCTCGCCGGGAAAGACGTAGCCATCCTGGAGCAGGTAGGTGCCGGGCCTGGCCCTTCGCTCCCCGCTTTTGACCGCGCCGGGTGAGTTCACGGTTTCGGCACCTGCACCGGGACCTTCCGATGCCCGCTGCGCGAGGCTGCGGCGTTCAGGATCCTCAATGTTCTTGACGTGCGCCCCGGGTGGATTGCTGACCGTGGGGCCCACCTCGAACATGGCGATGGTGGCACCAGGAGCTTCCTCGCTGAGGATCCGCGCGTATGCCGATGCCGTGGGGCCGCTGCCGACGATGGCGACGTCGACCGCAACGGGATACCGGTTACCGCTCACCATCCCGCCACCAGTTCCTGGATGCGCCGGACGGACTTCGCCGAGTCGATCGTCGGATAGTACTCGAGCCCGATGGGGCCGGCATACCCGCTGTTCCCCAGGTCCGTGAGCCGGGCGTGCCAGTCGATGGATCCCGAGCCGGGTTCGCCGCGCCCCGGCGCATCGGCGATCTGAACATACTTGATGAGGTCGCCGGCGTTGGCGAGCTCGGCGGCCACGTCCTCGCCCTCGACCGTGGAGTGGTAGAGGTCGTAGAGAACGCCGAAGTTGGGCGAGTTGACGCCCTTGGCGACATAGACGGCTTCCGAGGTCCGGTCCAGGAGGGCTCCCGGGTGGTCAACCCTGACGTTGACCGGTTCGAGGACCAGGGTGATGCCGGAACCCTCGATGTGCGCGACGCCTCGGGTGAAGATCTCGATCAGTTCGTCCAGCTGGTCCTGCCGCTTGCGGCCGCCGAATCCGGTACCGCTGCCCACTACCATCCGGGGGCAGCCGAGCTGCTGTGCCACTTCGACGCCGGCGTCCAGCCCGGTGTAGAAAGCATCGTGGTTGCGGGGCGGGATCATGAACTGCATACGCGGTTCCGCCAGTTGGGAGGTGAGCTGGACTCCGGTTTCCTCGAGTGCGTGCTTCAGGGCCGGGATGTCTTTGCCCGTTGGGCCCCACATTTCGACGGCGTCGAAGCCGGCTGCTGCCGCCGCGCGAACCCGGTCGGCAGCACTTTCGCCTGCTTCGGCGAACAAAAGGTCGATATTGGGCGAAAGTTGAAACATGGATGTCTCCTAGGGAATTGAGATGGTGGTCTAAAACATGGGGTGGTCGTGGACCGGGTGCTCGGGAACCGGCTGAAGCACGTCCCAGTGCTCAACAATCCGCCCGTTTTCGAAGCGGTAAATGTCTGCGACGGCGGCGTCGGGACGCCCGGGACCTGAAGCGCGTACATGCACCAACGCCAGGTCACCGTCCACCAGGATGCGCTGAACCTCGAACCGGGAGTCTGGCGATCCGTCGAACTTCGGCGTCAGCATTCTTACTGCCGCCTCAGGCCCGTCAGGAATGGTCGGGTTGTGCTGCCGGTAGTCGTCGGCCACAAGGAAGTCGAAGGCTTCACGCACCCGTTTTTGGGTGTAGAAGATCTCCACGAAGCGCTCGAACGCTGCGCGGTTGTCAACCATCGCGGGTCAGCCCTTCAAGCCGCCGGAGAAGCCCTGGATGAACCGTTTCTGCGCGAACAGGAACAGCGCCAGGATGGGAATCATGGAGACGATCACTATCGCGAAGATCGAGTTCCACTGGGAGACCAGGGAGCCGATGTAGTAGTACATGGCCACCGGCAGCGTCTGGTTGACGGAGCCGCCCAGGAAGATCAGCGACGTGAAGAAGTCGTTCCACACGATGAGCCCGGCGAAGATGGTGACCGTTCCCGTGGCTGGGGCCATCATGGGGAACACCACCTTGGAGAAAATCTGGGATTTGCTGGCGCCGTCGATGGTGGCCGCTTCTTCGTAGTCCGTGCCGAGGCCGCGGAAGAAGTTTGCGTAGAGGAAGATCGACAACGGCAGGAGCATGCCCGTGTAGAGGATGATCAGGCCCCAAGCGGATCCGGTGAGCCCAAGGGCCCGTGCACCCATGTAGAGCGGGACGGCGCCGAGCTGGCCGGGGAGGATGATGGCGATCAGGAAGAGGTAATACGCGCCCTTGCTCCAGCGTCGGGTGCTGCGGGAGATGACATATCCGGTGATGGAACCGAGTGCGATCAGCCCCACGATGCTGCCTGCGGTGATGATGGCGCTGTTGACCAGGCCCATCACCACGTTGGAGTTGCCGGTGGCGGTGAGGACGTCGATAAAGTTGCTGAAGTCGGGGCTTGTTGGCGGAGCCAGGGCCGAGGTGGTGAACAACTCGTTGTCCGGCTTCAGGGCAGTTGTCACCAGGAAGTAGAACGGCGCGAGGAACACCAGGGCCAGCGCCCAGAGGCCGACTTCGCGGAGCAGGGTGAGTTTGGTGTAGCGGAACATGGCTTAGTCCTCAGGGTTCGAACGCGTCAGCCGCTGCTGGAGAACGGCGAAGATCAGGATGATGGCGGCGAGCACCAGGGCCAGGGCGGCACCGCCGCCGAAGTTCCCGAGCGCAAAGGCCTGCTTGTAAACCAGCGTGGCCAGCGTTTCCGTCGCTCCGGCCGGTCCGCCGCCGGTGAGCGCCATGATGGGATCGAAGACGCGCAGCCCCTGGACGATTCCCAGCGTGGTGGCGATGGCGACGGCGGGGCGGATGGCGGGCAGGGTAACGTTGCGGAACCGCTGCCACAGGTTGGCGCCGTCAATGGCCGCCGCCTCCTCCACTTCCACGGGGACACCGGCCAGGCCGGCCATAAAAATCACCATGGCAAAGCCGGTGGAAGACCAGACCAGCACCACCAGGACGGTCCAGATGGCCCACTGCGGGTCGGCCAGCCACGGCTTGGCCTGGTCGCCGGCGCCTATTGCCGTAAGGAGGGCATTGAGCGGACCGTCGAAGTCGAAGATGTATTTCCAGATGTAGGCCGTGGCTAGCGGGCTGAGCACCACCGGCATGAAGAAGAGGGTCCGGAGGATGTAGCGCGTCTTGACGACGCGGTTCAGGCCCAGCGCAATGACCAACCCGGCGATGTTGCCCAGGAGAACCGAGCCAAAGGCCAGAAAGAGGGTGTTGGAGAGGGCTCCGAGTTTCGTGGGGTCCTTGAAGATGGCCTCAAAGTTTGTCCAGCCCGTGATTTTGAACGAGCCGATGCCCGTCCAGTTGGTAAAGGCGAAGAATCCGCCGATTCCGGTTGCCACGTAGTGGATGGCAAACACCAGGGCGATCCCGGGCAGCGCCCACCACCAGTGTCCGAACTGCATGGGCCCCCGCCGGGGACGGGTGTTCTCACCCGTCCCCGGCGTCCGCTTGCCTCGCCGGGGTGCTTCAGCTGCTTCGCTTTTCGGTTGCATCGTCGCAGTCATTGGTATTCCTTGCTTGTCCCTTTGAGTCGTCGGAACGTTGATGGTGAAGAACTCTACTGTTCCCAGGCCGCGTCCATGGCCTGCAGGACCTGGTCAGGGCTCTTCTGGCCGGTGATGATGCCCTGGACCCCCGTGGCCAGTGCGTCGTAGACGGCGGAATTCGGCCACTGGATGTTGGGCAGGGGGCCGTACTTGCCGTCCTTGATCAGGCCTCCGACGTTCTTGTAGGCGCCGGCGTCGAAATCGTACTTGTCGAGTCCGCTGACCGGCAGGGCACCGTCGATTTCTGCGAAGGCCTTGGTCTGCTCAGGCTGGGCGGCCCAGTCGAGGAAGGCCTTGGCAGCGTCCTTGTTCTTGGAGGCCGCGTTGATGGAGAAGGCGTAGTTTGCGCTGGCAAATACGTAGCTATTGCCTGAGCCCTGTTCGGCCGGGAACGGCCGTACGGCGAACTGGGAGCCCCCAGCGGCGGACTGCAGCTGCTTCCAGCTTGGGGCCGGGATGAAGCCGCTCACGGACGTTCCGCTGGCAAGCCCCTTGGTGATGGCATCGAAGCCGCCGCCGGCAGCACCCTTCTGGAAGCAGCCCGCGTCCTTCAAGGTATTAACTGCTTCGAGGGCCGACTTCCAACCGTCCGAGCCGGCGAAGGTGGCTTCCTTGGCAGCGCGCTTATCGTTCCATTTCGGGTCTTCCGCGTAGACGCGCGAGGCTGCCAGGGACATCGCCATCAGCCCTGTGTTGGGAGGGGCTGATCCGGCAAGGGCAAAGAGGGATTTACCGGAGGACTCCAGAGCCTTGCACTGCTGCTGGAGGGAGGAATAGTCGGCAGGGAAGCCACCGGCTGCAGCTGCAGCCGTCTCATTACTCACCAAGGCAGAGATCGTAATTTCCGTGGCCTGGCCGTACACCTTGCCGTCGGTTCCAAACGTGCTGGCGCTTCCCTCGGGGAGCAGTTGCTTCGCGGCATCGTCAAGCGGCTCAAGGAAACCTGCCTGGACGAGCGGCAGGATGCTGCGGCCGGTGCCGGAGCCGGGTGAGGTCACTACGACGTCTGAGGCGTTTCCGGCCTGGAGCTGTGTGCGCAGGGTCTGGTCATAGGAGTCGTTCGGCTGAGGATTGAAGGTGATTTTCACGTTCGGGTGTGACTTCATGTAATTTTCTGCCAACACCTGGAAGGGGCTCTCGATGGTGTTGGATGTCGCGAAGGACAGTGAAAATTCCTGGGAACCACCCGAAGAGGAGCTGCTGCCGGTGGAGGCCGAGCAACCGGTAAGAATGAGTGCTGCGACGGTGGGGACGGCGAGGGCGCCGACCTTCAGGCCTGAATAGCGACGGTGCTGTGTCATGTCCAGCCTTTCTGACTTCATTGTCCAAAAATCCGGGTGTCGTGACCCCGGTCACTCACAAGTATGCAGGAGATGTGCCTAAAACACACATAAGTCTTTGCTATGACGGACATAAGTTTAACGGGGGTCCGCGGAAGGTCTATCCAGATCCCTGATGACTTCGCCTACGTTATTGATCCCGCTGATACACTCCCTTGAAACGGTTCCACTCCCAAAGGATCGCTGCGCCGTGACGAAACATGTCCTGCTTTCCCGTCTCGACCTCAACCTGCTGATCTCGCTGGATGCCCTCATTACCGAGCGAAGCGTTACCAGGGCGGCCGAGCGGCTCCACCTCAGCCAGCCGGCGCTCAGCGCCTCACTCGCCCGGCTCCGATCCCACTTCGGGGACCCGATCCTGGCCCGCCGCGGCAATGCTTACGAGCTCACCCCCTTCGCCCTCCGGCTCGCCGAACACACCACCACCGCGCTGGAGGCCGCACGCCGCGTCTTCGAAAGCCAGGCCACCTGGGAGCCCACAGAATCCGAGCGCGAGTTCTCCATCTACGGCTCGGATTACGGCTTCACCACCATTGGCCGGGTTGCTTCCGAGCTTGCAGCCGAGCGCGCCCCAGGAGTCCGGTTCCGGTTCATGCTCCACAATCCGATGGTGGTGGAGGATGCAGCCAACCGCCTTCGATCGGTGGACGGCATGGTGATTCCCCATGGATTCCTCACCGGGCTGCCCTACCTGGACCTGTGGAGGGACGGGTGGGTCGCCGTGGTCTCCACGTCCAATGAAGCCGTCGGCGAGCAAATCACCATGGAAAACATCGCTGAACTTCCCTGGGTGATGACCTATCAGACGCGCTCAGCCTCAACGTCGGCGGAACGGCAGATCCAGCAGCTGGGCGTTGAGCCCCGCGTGGACGTGGTTGTTGAAAGTTTCCAGTCCTTGCCGCATTTTGTGGTTGGGACCAACCGGATCGCGCTCATCCAGGCGGCCCTGGTGCCGTTCGCCCTGCGCGTGGGCGGGATTCGGATCCTGCCGCTGCCCTTCGATGCCACGCCGCTGGTTAATGCCTTGTGGTGGCACCCCGTGCACAACCGCGACTCCGAGCATGAGTGGATGCGGGGCCTCTTCAAAGAGGCTGCCGACATCGTGGCAGCCGCCGCAACCAAGGAAGCCCCTTAAATGCCTCGATGCCCGGCCGGCTAAACGGACGGGCATCGAGGCTATGGGACGTCGGCCTTTCAGGTCAGGCTGATGCCAGCGCCGTCCGCATGCTCTTGCGGATGAGGTCATGCTGCTTCCGCACCAGCAGCAGCGGATCCACCTCACCGAGCTCAGCGAAGGCATGGCCTTCCCATTCGCTGGACCAGTAACCGCGGTAGCCGCCTTCGACGAATACGCGGACCAGTTCCGGATAGTCGATGGCCGGCTCGTTGCCCTGCTCATCAATGTCGTAGAACTTCGCGTGGACGTGCATGATTTGCGGCATGATGTCAGCCCACTCCTTCGGGTTGACGTGGCCGTGCATGTTGAACGCCAGGTGGGCGAAGGACCCAAGCCGGGCAGGATCGAAGTCATGTCCCCGCAGGTACGCAATGAACTCCTCCTGCCGCACCCGCATCGGTGCCTCAGTGCCCCATATAGCCTGCAGCCTTTCGACAGCTTCATCGTCCAGCCCGGCACGGCGAACCGCGCGCAGGAGCGTGGGAGACATGCTGTGCATGGTTGAGGAGAAGTCAGCCACGAAGCCCAACAGCGGTGAATCCAGCTCGGCGTAGACGTCGCGGACCTTCATGATCTCGGGCGAGTTGGGTCCCAGCGGTGCATGGATCTCGTAGGCAAGTTTGAGTTCGAGGTCCTCGGCGAGCGGCAGCAGCCGGCGAAGCAGCTCCGGCTTCGCGCTCTGGATGCGGACCAGCGGAAAACCGAGCTTCTTGGCGCCGTGGAAGAGTGTCTGCGTGAACTCGTACTCCTCGTCCGGGGTCATGTCGCGGTCACGGCGGCGTCCCATGTCCAGATTGGCGCCGAAGGAGCTGGCGGTGAAGCCGTGCTTGTCGAAGGCGCGCTGCCACGAGCGCACGAAGTCGTCAGTCACGTTGGGATAGGTAGGCAGGACCTGCGATGCCACAATCTCGATCCCGGGGCCGATGCCGAGCTCGGCCACGCGGTTCAGCAGACCGTCGAAGTCGTACCAGCCGGCCCGGAATTCGGCGCTTGCCGAGTACAGGGTGAGCCCCAGCGAGAACGGATCTTCCTCCGCTTTCGGTGGGGGCGGCGTGACCGCTGTCGTCAGTTCCGGTGCCGCCGCAGCCCTGTCCGTGACGGTCAGCTCCAACGTCTGGTTCACGAAGTTGGGAACGTACATGCCGGGACCGCCGTCCTGGCCGGGCACAATCTGCATGTACGGCAGGCGCAGCTCACCGATGAGCCGGACGGTGTGCTGCTCGCCCAAGGCAACAGGGCTCTCCGTTGTGGCGATTAGCAAGGGATGTTCCTGGAGGTACCAGAGCGTTTCGCTTTGAGCGGGCAGGTCCGGGAGCGCATAGCGGACACCGCCCAGTTCCAGGGACAAGTTCCCGGCGGGGATATCCTGGCCGTCGACGGTGAGCCGCAGGCTGGAGACCGAGGAGAGCCACAGACTTCGGTACCACG
Organism: Arthrobacter sp. 05T410; assembly: GCF_056396505.1. Taxonomy (NCBI): domain Bacteria; kingdom Bacillati; phylum Actinomycetota; class Actinomycetes; order Micrococcales; family Micrococcaceae; genus Arthrobacter; species Arthrobacter sp. 05T410. The sequence continues at coordinate 152,509 of NZ_JBFTLP010000007.1, forward strand.
GCAGGGTCAGGGCAAGCGCGAGACCGTCGGGATGGGTGCGGAGGCTTGCATCGTCAAGAAGTCCGTTTGGCATTGTTGCTCTCTTTACTGGGAAAAGGGGATGGGTCAGGTAAGTTCGCCGGTGATGCGGCGGATCAGGGCGTGTTGGCGCCGCACTTGGTCAATGGCGTGCCATGGCGTGCGTTCGCCTTCATATTCACTGGAGAGATAACCGGTGTAGCCGGAGTCCTTGAGGGCCTTGAGCACGGGCAGCCAGGGAATCTGCTGGTCTTCCAGCCGCTCGTTGATGTCGTGGAACTTCGCCTGGACGAACACCACATACTGGGCGATATCGGCGAAGTCGGCGGGGTCGACGCCGATGCCGTCGAGGAAGGCGGGCCGGGTCTCGCGGGTCTCACCTGCACGCAGCGGAATGGGCCGGTCCTGGAAGATTCCGGTGTCGATGAGCAGGCCGAAGTTCTTGGTGCCAGTCCGTTCGATGAGGCCGATGTAGTCCTCGACGACGGGGTGCCTGATGGGCGTCGGCGAATGAATCTCCGGGCAGATGATGATCCCCAGCTCGTGGGCCAGATCAAGGGAGCGTTCCACGGACTCGGTCCAGATGGGGTCTGGGACCAGATCGCTGGACACCACGCCGATCTTGGGGCGCACGAAGCCGAAACCCAATTGGTTGGCAAGCCGCAGGTCCCGCTGCAGGGCCTCCGCACCCTCGGCGACCGTCATGGTGCGGCCCGGGTGAAGACGGGTGTCAATCCAGGAACCGTAGTTCGTCGGCTCCAGCGAATACTTCTCCAGCAGGCCGAACCAGTTATCGATCCAGGCCGGGGACGGTTCCGGATAGTTGGGAACGTGACCCTCGCCGAGAATCTCGACGCCGGTGGCGCCCACGTCAGCGACGGCGGCCAGCGCCGTATCAAGGTCCATCACCGTGCCGTAATCGCCCATAAAACTGTAGAGGGAAACGCCGTAGCGGAAGGTACCTTCGCCGCCTTCCGGCGCGAGGGTCACCTTGCGGCTGGTCCGGTGGGTGGTGGGCTGGTGCTCGACTGGTATGTAGGACATCCGCAGCCGCAGCTCGATGGAGAGCTCGTGGACGCCCTGCGGCAGGCCGCCGTCGAGGGGAACGGTGACCACTGCCGCTTCCTCAAGGGGCCAGCGCACGCCATCACTTTCCCAGAGCTGCTGCAGGGTGTAGGTCCGCCCGCCGAAAGTCCACAGCGGAACGTCAGGTCCGACGTCGACGATGCCGCCCACGCGAACGGCGATGCCATCGATGAGGGACGCGGCCATGCCCCGGTAGGAAGGCATCCGGACCCGGAACTGAAAGCCGGTTACACGTCCGCCGTCCATTACGTTGCGGAAGCCGACGGACTGGATGAGGTCTCTTTCGAGAAGCATCATTGCTCACTCTCTCTAGGTGCAGAATCCAGAGTAGCAATCATTCTGTCGCTTTTACACCTAAGTGAGCGGCTAACCGGCAAAACATGCCAAGGGCTCGCCGGTCTGGCCGCTTCGAGGGCCTCAGCTCCTTTCGGCCCGTTCCGCGAGGACGCCGATGGCCAGAGAGAAGCGGCCAGGTAACGGAGAAAGTGCCAGACGGAGCCAGATGGCGTCCGAGTACGCATCGAACCGGGCTGGACTGACGCGCAGTTCCTCGGCCACGGCCAGCACCTGCGTGTGAGCCGTCAGATATCGTGCCGGCGTCATGCGGTTATTGCGTAGATGAAGCTCCAGATGGACGTCCAGGCCGGCCAGATCCCGGGCGGCCTCGTGCCGGGCCGTACTGTCGAAGTCCAGCAGTCCGGGCGGGATGTCGCCGTCAGGAACGATGATTTGCTTGTCGTACAGGTCTCCGTGGGCCCATACCACCGGATCCGGTGCCGTCCCTATCAGGTTCATGGCCACGTGCTCTGCGGCGGCGCGCAAGACAGCGCGCTGAGACGACAACTCGGGGACGTTTTCATTGTGCCGCAACCAGTCGTCCACCCGTCGACACACCTTCGTCGCTTCCCACTCTGCTGAACGGAGCGGAAGGCTGTCGAGAGCACCTCGTGCTGCTGGACCATGGGAGCCGTTCAGTTCCGCGACCCAGGCGCGCGACCATTTCTCCCATGCCCTGGCGAACGCTTCATCGCAGACGGCCGCTTCCACCCGGCCCAGCTCGTTCAGAGTCGGTCCCGGTATGGCGCTGAAAACGATGACGTCAGACTGGGAACTCTGACGAAGGATTCTGGGCGTTGTGAAGTTGCCGGCGTCCAGCAGGACCTCCATTTGCGCGCAGCGCTCGGCCGGTACGACGGCGCCCCCGGGCCCGAAGATCTTTATATAGCGGCCCTCCGCCCGGACGACAGCCTGGTGGTACGGCCAATACGAAATCAGTTCCCCCTGCTGCGCTTCCCCCCGCAAGGCGGGAAGTCCCGGATCCTCCAACGGGATTAGTTCGAACTGCCCGTGACGCAAATAAGCTCCCCGGACGCCGGGCACTCCCGGCGTCCGGACCTCCAGTACAAATTCTCCCGGTGTCTTTTCTGGCCAAGCCCGCTGAACCAGCCAGGACGTGCCGGTATCGTCGTCGGCAGACGCCGGAACGGCGGAGGGCCAATCCATGGAATCAATTCCATGGACCGGCGGAGGCGCCAGCCAGTGGTGCGACGCATCAGATTGACGCGTTCCAGGCGTGCCGTGCCCCCGAACAGTAGACAGCCATGCTCCGTCCACCATGCCCCCGCTTCCCCATACCCAGGCTCTTCCGGCGCAAGCCGTTCGTGTGTCCAGCGTGAACCACAACAATGAGGCAGGGATGAAACGGTCATGAAGAAACTTTCATCAGGGCCTTCTTCCCCGTCCATTCGGCGTCATGCGTCGCATGATCGCCGCAGCAAGCAGACCCGACGAACCCGTCCGGTGAATCGAGATTGACCCGGACCGTGATGGGCGTGGGGACAGTGGCCTGAATCGCGCTGGTCCTGGCCGATCCGGCCTTTCAGGGTCACGGCTCAGGGTCACGTCGGAGGGTCACGTCGGAGGCAGGGGTGCAGGCCAATAGCCGGCACATCCTTCGAACCTTTAATTGGACGGGGAGGGGAACATGGAGCGCCGATCCTACGCCGCGATGAACAGTGCCCAGTCAGGAAAGGGATCCAACGGTAGTGGCGGCCCGGTCTCTCCGGGTCCGACGGCGCCGGCAAGTTCGTCCGGCCCGTCGGGCGGTTCCGACTCCCGGCCTTCACCCGCGTGGGCGAGGTGCTGCGGCCAGCGTGGTGGTTCCCAGTCTTGTTGTTCGCTTGGATAGGAGCGTCCCGCAGGTGAGATCCAGCCGGGTGGATGGTCCCGGGTCGCGTCAACCGGCCTCCATGCTGTGGTGTGTCTGAGCCGGTGGTGCCGCCGGCATGGCTGGCCCAGGTTGGTGACGCCGGTGCCGCCTCCCTCGGACCAAGCCAACAGATGGTCCGCTTCGTTATCCAGGGAATGGTTGTTACAGCCCGGAAAAGGGCACCGGCCGTCCCGAAGCCGCAACCATTGGCGCATCGCCTTCGGAACCCGGTAGCTGGTCCGTCCGATCTCCAGCGGCGCTCCGCTGCGCGGATCGGTCAGCACACGCAGGAACGATCCGGCGCCATCCCCTACAAGCCGGCGGGCGATGCTCGGCGGAACGGGACCATACCCGTCCAGCGTGGCCGGTTCATTCATGGCTCCCAAGAGAGACAGCACCGGCACGGTCACCAGGACCTGCGCCTTGGGTGACGGAGTTCCTTCCGCCACCCCCGCCAGCAGCCAGTCGGCGGCGACGTCCGCACGGAGCTGGGTCAGGGTCCGGGATTCATTCGGCTCCTGCAGGGTACGGGCCGCTTCCGTGGCACGGGACCATGCAGCCACCGCGACATCCGCAGTCAGATAGGCCGAGAGCCAGGCCATGCCGTCCCGGTCCGGCACATATTCCAGCCGACGGTCCTCCACACCCTTGCGGTGGCGGGCTTCGATGCTTACGGGATGGTGCAGCTCACGCCATCTGCGCGCCTTGGCCCGGAACCTGCCCGGCACCAGCTCCCCCGCGGGGCAGCCACGCGCGGCAAAGGGAGCTTCGGGGTCCAGGAAATGAGCCTCCAAGGCAGCCGCCGCGGCGGGGTCCAGACCGGACGTTTCATCACACATCACCCGCGCGTGTTGCCATGAAATGCTTCCTGTCTGCAGCGCAGACAGCGTCAGGGGCAACTTAGTGGTCAGGGTGGCCGACTCTGCCAGGAGCGCCGCCGCCGATCTTTCACTCACGGTCAGGACACAGGCCACCTCTGCTGTCATGGCCATTTCCTGGGCGGTGCGCTCCTGCGGGGAAACGGCTGGGCCCGCCATGGCGACGGCAGCGCGGGCATATCCGGCGGCGAAGTGCACTTTCAGGGCGGCCAGCCTGGCTTCCATGCTGGCGACCTCAGCCATACCGTCCAGGCATGCGTCCGCTTCGTCCCGAAGAGGGTCGGCGCCAGTCGAGGCCGCGTTCCCGGCTCCGCGACCGGCAAATGCAGACAACCTGGCAAGGGAGGCCTCCATGGCCTCCAACGTCTCCGCAGCTGCTTTGCCTTCCACACTCAGAGCATGGCAGGCGCCACTGACATTTAACTCTGGCGTCAGAGTTGCAGGCGAAGTCCGTCATCCAGGATCTGCCTTATCCCGAACTTTCCTACGGCGAACATCCGCGGATTATCGTCGGAGTTGCTCAGCATGGCGGTGGACAGGATGAGGGCCCAACCACGCGCCCTCATCCAGGTGTCTCCATCTACTGCGGGGCCAAAGGCGCCCATGAAGCGGTGGCGGGTGCCGGCGTCGAACATCAGCCACCCCACCGCAAGATCGACAGCCGGGTCCCCTGCCCCGACGTCGCCGAAATCGATGACGCCGGCCAGGGAGCCGTCGTCGGCCAGCAGGATGTTGCCAGGGTGGAGGTCCCCGTGGAGCATCATCGCCGGACCATCCCAGGCTTTGGCGGCACAGGCCTGCGCCCACACTGCTCTCAGCGCGGCCGCCTGCGGGTAGCGTTCGCGGTCCCCGAGCCGTTCCACCAGCACAGCGTCACGGTCCGCCAGCGGCACGCCTCGGAAAGGGTTGACCGGGACGCCCGTTTCGGCGGGCACGTGAAGGGACAGCAGGAAATCGGCCAGGCCTATAGCCGCCGGCCCGCGGTCTGCCGGGCCGACGTCGGCCGCAGCGGCTCCCGGGACCCACCGTACGATGCTCCACGGCCATGGAAAGTCCGACGTCGGCCTGCCGGCATGGACGGGGACAGGAACAGCAACCGGGGAGCGGCGGGCTATGTCGGGAAGGTAGCGCTGCTCATGCAGTATCAGCGGAACGGCCTCCACCCTGCGCGGAAGCCGGACGGCCAGGCCGTCACCGAGCCGGAAGGTCGCGTTGTCCCAGCCGTTGGCAACCCGCGCTAAAGGAAAATCGCCGAGGTCGGGCCGCTGGTCCCGGACGAGGCGCTGGACCACCGCGTCACTCACTTCCACCGTGGCTGGCGGCATTCGAGCCATTCAGAAATCCGCCTTCCTTTGTGCCGGCAATGCAGTCCGATCCTTTTCCCTCGTCCGAATATAGGTCAAGAGCCCAAGAGCCGACGGGGCGCGGGAGGACATGGAATCCGACGGCGGCGGGACGTCCCGCCGTCGTCCTGGGACGACATGAAGTTGCGGCTAGCTCATCCGGCGGGGACCACCGGATTCTCAGCGGTCAGCCCGCGCCCTGGCCCTCGCGGGCCACCTCTTCCAGAACCCTGGCTGTCGGCGCTGCCGTCATCAGCTGCCCTATCACCTCGGGCTTGTCCCACACCTGGCTGCGCAACTTTTCCAGAAAGCCGGTCGCGGCGTCCGGAGGGTGGACTTGAACCGTCGCTGCGCCGCCCTCCTGACGCAGGTAAACGAGCGACGGTGGCGCCGTTGACGTTGGTGCCGTCGTCGCTGAGCAGGAAGGTTGATGGAGGCGGCGAGCTGCGCGGCGGTGGCGGCCCAGCCGAACTTCACTACCTCGGAGCGAGACTGTGGCGCAACGCAATCACCAAGGTAGTCGGCGGATGGATCGACGACGACGACTGTTCCGAGGCGGACGCCCGCAGGATCGTGCAACTCGTCGGACGCGACAACGCCCGACGCGTGTACGCGCTCCCCCTGAGCGCCGACCGAGATCCCGAGCAAGCAGAACGGACATCATGCTGAACCCCGGCCCAGCAAAATCGAACCAGTCTGAATTCGACGGACTCTGATGCCGTCGTCTTGACCTTCTATGGAGCCCAGTCGGCGTCGTCCGCTGGCGTTTTGTCAGTTTCCATAGGACAGTGCCTGCCACAGGATCACTGCCAACAGGGCACCGGCCGCGAGAATGACAGCCCAGGTTTCCCTGCGCAACCGCCGATCAGCGCGCTTCCGGTGCGATGACTCGCGCGCTGGCCGCGGCCGGCTACGCGCTAATTTCGACCCGAACATAATCCTCCCGGTGGAACATTCGCCGTTCGGACCAGCCGTCAAGGACAACCCAGATGATGGATCCGTCTGGCGTGGTTCCGTCCACGGTGCCGGAGCCGATAGGGCGTCCGTCCTGCGAGAGCCTCACCGGCTGCCCGACGGGCAAGGCGTTCCACGACACTGGGCGCCAGCGTGGCACATTTGTCGGTTTCATGGCCTACCGCAAGATGACGGTGCGGTTGCCGAGCAGCAGGATCCTGCCTTCACAATGCCAGCGGACGGCGTTGCGGAGGGCCGCGCATTCGGCGTCCCGGCCCACCGCCACCAGGTCATCAGCGGTGTACGTGTGGTCCACCACGATGACCTGCTGGGAAATGATCGGGCCCTCGTCGAGTTCGGCGTTGACGTAGTGAGCCGTGGCGCCCACGGTCTTGACGCCGCGGTCGTAGGCCTGGTGGTACGGCTTTGCGCCTTTGAAGCTGGGCAGGAACGAGTGGTGGATGTTGATGGTCCGTCCCGCCAGCTGAGCCGAGAGCTCATCGCTCAGGACCTGCATGTAACGGGCCAGGACCACGAGTTCCACGTCGAAGGCGTCCACCAGCTCCATTAGCCGGGCCTCCGCCTCGGGCTTGGTGTCCTTGGTGACTGGCAGGTGGAAGAACGGGATGCCGTGCCACTGGACCAGGCCCTCCTGGTCGCGGTGGTTGGATACCACCGCGACGATTTCCACCGGGATGTCGCCGGTGCGTGCCCGGAAGAGTAGATCGTTGAGGCAGTGGCCCATTTTGGACACCATCACCAGGACACGGCGTTTGCGGCCGTGCGGCTCCAGCTGCCAATTCATCTCCCACTTTTCGGCCACAGGCGTGAAGTCGCGGCGCAGGTCCTCGGTGCTGAAGGAATCCTGCCCTAAGGAGGCGTCGGAGGAGGAACCCGAGGAAAAGTGGACGCGCATAAAGAAGTGCCGTTGCCCCTTGTCCCCGTACTGCTTGATGTCCAGGATGTCGCAGCCGTGGTTGAGCAGGAATCCCGAGACCGAATGGACGATGCCCGGCGACTCAACACAGTCGACGGTCAGGATGTGCTCTGCCGTGGCACCGGGTTCCACAGCTGCAGGATCGGGGCTGTTTGGGGTCTGTGCGGTCATTTCTGCACCTTCTCAAACTTTCGCGCAACAGCTGATTCCTCGTCCTGCGCGAGCTCAGCCTGGAAGCTTTCATAGCGGGCCAAGTGCGCGGGGCGCCGGCGCAGCACGAACCACGCGGCGCCGAGCAGAATGAACCAGACCGGCGTTACCAGGAGTGCCAGAAGTGTGTCCGGCTGCGTGGTCAACGCCCAGAGGACGAAGGCGAAGAACGCGAAGACCACGCAGACCATGGGGATTCCGCCGGGCATCTGGAACTTGGACGCGTCATGCAGGTGCGGGCGGCGACGGCGGAAGGCCAGGTAACTGGCCAGGATGATGGACCATACGAACACGAAGCAGACGGCCGACACGGTGGTCACCATGTCGAAGGCCTTGCCGATGTCCTGTCCGGCGTACATCAGCACCACGCCGGAGAGCAGGAGGACGCAGGACAGGAACAGGGCGTTCTGCGGGACCTTACGCCGGGACAGGCTGCTGAAGACTGACGGCGCGTCGCCCTCCTGGGCCAGCCCGTAGACCATGCGCGACGTGGAGTAAATGCCGGAGTTGGCCGAGGACATGGCCGAGCTGAGCACCACCAGGTTCACGATCGTTGCCGCGGCTCCGAGCCCTGCCAGGGAGAACATGGCGATGAACGGGCTGTGGCCAGCCTGGAACTGGGTCCAGGGAGTGACAGACATCAGGATGATCAGGGCGCCCACGTAGAAGAGCAGCACTCGGATCGGGATGGAGTTGATGGCCTTCGGCAGGCTCTTCTCCGGGTTCTTGGCCTCCGCGGCGGTGGTGCCCACCAGCTCAATGCCCACAAAAGCGAACACGGCGATCTGGAAGCCGGCCACAAAACCCATGAACTCGTTCGGGAAGAATCCGCCGTGGCTCCACAGATTTGTGAAGCTGGCAGGGCCGGCATCGGACTGGAACCCGCTGAAGATCATAAACAGGCCCACCACGATCAGCGCCACGATAGCGACGATCTTGATCAGCGCGAACCAGAACTCCGTCTCGCCGAACGCCTTCACCGTGGTGAGGTTCAGGAGCAGGAGGATGGCCACGGTGGCCAGGCCCGGGATCCACAGCGGCAGCCCCGGCCAGAGTTCCTTGGAGTAGCCGGCAATGGCGATGACGTCCGCGATTCCCGTGATCACCCAGCAGAACCAGTACGTCCATCCGGTGAAGAAGCCGGCCCAGGGCCCGAGGAGGTCCGCTGCGAAGTCGCTGAAGGATTTGTAGTTCAGGTTGCTGAGCAGGAGCTCGCCCATGGCCCGCATCACGAAGAACAGCATGAAGCCGATGATCATGTAGACGAAGATGACGGACGGCCCGGCCGCGGAGATGGTTTTGCCCGAGCCCATGAACAGGCCGGTGCCGATGGCGCCGCCAATGGCGATCAGCTGGATGTGCCGGTTGCTGAGCTGCCGCTCAAGATGCGGTTCCTGGTGGGAAGTTACGGTTTCAGTTGTCACGTGCTGCTCCTCGAATCAATGCTGTCTGGAGTGCTGCTGAGATGGGCGCCTGACCCGGTCCGCCGGGAACCGAGTCAAGGCTGTTGAAGCTGTAGAGATGGATGCCCGCGAGGTTGCCAGGCTGGTTTTCCAGCCCGGACACCAGGCTTTGCGGCGAGTAGTGGTCGCCGCTCAGGAGTTTGCGGGCCAGCGGGCCCTTCCGGCTCAGGAACTTCAGGGAACTTCCGACGCCGATCTGCGTAGCCAGCGAGACCAGTTTGGTCCGGGGCACGGACCCCGCCACCCCTGCCCAGATGGGCAGCTCAACGCCTTCGCGGCGCAGGAGCGCCGCGAAATCAAGGATTTTCTCCGGGGCGAAGCACATCTGGGTCACAACATGCGAAGCTAGGTGCTGTTTTGCCAGGAGGGCGTCCAGCACCTCCACGGGGCCGGCGGAGGGGTGGCCCTCCGGGTAGCCCGCAATGCCTGCCCGCATCAACCCGCCTGTGTACTGCGCGATGTCCTCCAGCAGAGGAAGGGCGGACTCATACGGGCCGGCCGGCTGCTTCCGGTCCCCGCCGATGACAAAGACCTCGCGGATGCCGGCGGCATCGCAGTCGCGGAGGATTCCGGTCAGCTCGGCCCGGTCATGCAGGGTCCGCGCGGCGAGGTGCGGGATGACGGTGTAGCCCAGCACACCAAGCTGCACGGCAGTGCGCATGGTCCGCTCGATGCCGTGATGGGGCAGGCACGTCACCGTGAGCGTCGTGGTCAACGGCACCAGGTCCGTGACGCGCTCAACGATTCCCCCGGAAGGGATGATTTCTATTCTGATGGGGAACATCATTGGTCCTCTCTGAACATCAGATTTTTTGGGCATCAGGTTTTTGGGTATCAGGTTTTGGGCATCAAGGTTGGGTTGTTCAGGCCGTAGCTGCCAGCAGCGAGCTGGCTTCCTGGCGGGTGCTGCCGGAGCTTTCGATGTGTGCGAGCTCGGCCGGGATTTCCCAGCCCTTCTTGCGCATCGCGGTGGCCCAGAGCCGGCCGGCGCGGTAGGAGGAACGCACCAGGGGCCCGGACATGACGCCCAGGAAGCCGATCTCGTCCGCCTCATTCTGCAGGTCGACGAATTCCTGCGGCTTGACCCAGCGGTCCACCGGCAGGTGCCGCTCGGACGGGCGCAGGTACTGGGTGATGGTGATCAGGTCGCAGCCGGCCTCGTGCAGGTCCCGCAGCGCCTCGGAGATTTCCTCGCGGGTCTCGCCCATGCCCAGGATCAGGTTCGACTTGGTCACCATGCCGAGCTTGCGGCCCTGGGTGATGACGTCCAGGGAGCGCTCGTAGCGGAACGCCGGGCGGATCCGCTTGAAGATCCGGGGCACGGTCTCGACGTTGTGGGCGAAGACCTCGGGCTTGGAGTCGCAGATCGCCGCGATGTGCTCGGGCTTGCCGGAGAAATCGGGGATCAGCAGTTCGACGCCGGTGCCCGGGTTCAGTTCGTGGATCTTGCGGACCGTCTCGGCGTAGAGCCAGACGCCCTCGTCGGCGAGGTCGTCGCGGGCCACGCCGGTCACGGTGGCGTAGCGCAGCGCCATGGCCTGGACCGAGCGGGCCACCTTGGTGGGCTCGAACATGTCCACGGGGGAGGGCTTGCCGGTGTCGATCTGGCAGAAGTCGCAGCGCCGGGTGCATTCGGAGCCGCCGATCAGGAAGGTGGCTTCCTTGTCTTCCCAGCACTCGAAGATGTTGGGGCAGCCGGCCTCCTCACACACGGTGTGGAGGCCCTCCTTCTTGACGAGGTTTTTGAGCTGGACGAACTCCGGGCCCATCTGGACCTTGGCCTTGATCCATTCCGGCTTCCGTTCCACCGGTGTGGCCGCGTTTCGCTGCTCAATGCGCAGCATCTTCCGGCCTTCTGGTGCCAGTGTCATTAGTTCTCTTTCCTTCAGCATTCGACGACGTTGACGGCGAGGCCGCCCATTGCGGTTTCCTTGTATTTGGAGGACATGTCCTTGCCGGTTTCGCGCATGGTCACGATGACCTCGTCGAGGGAGACCCGGTGCGTGCCGTCGCCCCAGAGCGCCATTTTGGCGGCGTTGATGGCCTTGGCGGCGGCGATCGCGTTCCGTTCGATGCACGGGACCTGCACGAGGCCGCCGATCGGATCGCAGGTCAGGCCCAGATTGTGTTCCATCGCGATTTCCGCGGCGTTCTCCACCTGCTGGGGCGTGCCGCCCATGACTTCGGCCAGGCCGGCGGCCGCCATCGACGACGCCGAGCCCACCTCGCCCTGGCAGCCGACTTCCGCCCCGGAGATCGAGGCCTGCTCCTTGTASAGCACSCCGATGGCGCCGGCGGTCAGCAGGAACCTGACGATCGTCTCGTCCCGGTCGGCCTGGGTGGCCTGGTCCATGCCGGGGGCGAAGTGCAGCGCGTAGTAGAGCACGGCCGGGATGATGCCGGCGGCGCCGTTCGTGGGGGCGGTGACGACGCGGCCGCCGGAGGCGTTTTCCTCGTTCACGGCCAGCGCGATCAGGTTGACCCATTCCTGCCAGTACTTCGGGTCCCGGTAGTCGGGGTCCTG